>PMXH01000485.1 GCA_003165855.1 Acidobacteriaceae bacterium
AATGTGGCAGGCTTCATCGATGTCGTGTGCCCAGTACTGCGCCTGGCCGTTGAGACCCATGATGCGATCGTAACCGCCGATTCCTTGATTATCCTCAGCCGAGATGGCTCCCGAGTACTCCAAAGCGCGCTTACCGGTGAGCACCATGGCAGCTTTCGGCGTCATGATCAGAATGCCGCGGGTGTGCATGAGCATGGTGGCCTCGGCGTTCCAGTAGGGTTGCGCGCCCACGTTGATCCCGTTCACTACCAGATTCACTTCCCCGCCCGTTTGCGTGAACTCGATCAAACCTCGCAGGACGCGGGCTATCCAATCCATATTCTCGACTCCGCTGTCCATCGAGATCTTGGCACCGGCCGAGATGGGAAACCACTCCAGGGGGATGCTCTTTTCTCGGGCTAGTTTCAGAGCTGCGAGAATACGACGGCATTCCGGCTCGGCGATGGCACCCAAGTCTTTGCTCGGATCGCCCAACATCAGGACGCGCTCCATGCCCTCGGGGTACTTGCTCGTAAAGTTGCGAATGAGGCCGACAATGATGTTGGCCTTGTTTTGACCGTAGGGACGATCGACCGCGACCAAGCGGCCTGCAGAGTCGAGATCGTGCTCGAAAAAGTCGCCTGCGGGAAACTCCGCCCGCGTGTGTTCCGGAGCGGGGGTGAGCATTTTGATGACTTCGTAAGGGTAGATGAAACCGCGTTGCCGCATGCGGACGACCTTCTGATCGTACTCGGTCAGCGGCCGGATCGGTTGCAGTTTGTCGGCAGGACGGAAGGTGATGAGCATGCCGCTGGCCCCGGGGCTCGAGATGCGCACCACCATTTCGCGCACGTCGCCGGTGGCAGGATCGGGAATGCGGGCGCGCACCACCACCTGTTCCAATCCCAGACCTTCGGTCGAGGGCGCCAGTCTGCGCACAAGATCGCGCAATTCATCCCGCTCAAGATTGAGTGGGGGCCACACGTTCAGTAGTATGCGATTCCAATAGAGACGTTGTTGAGCCGGCCTGCGCGATTGAAACAGCCGGATGCCAGCCATTGCCTCCGTCAACATGCGCTCCAGATGCGGCAATTGCACGATGCGACCCGCTTCATCCCGCACCGGCGTTACGTCGCGCACTTCCGCGCACGCGAACAATCGTTCATCCTTCGGGTTATCGCGGGCCACGGCATGGAGGAGGTACACGTCTTCGACGGACGGCAACCGGTCAATCTTGAAATTCTCGAGTCGCCAGAGATTGAGCCGTTTCCCCATCATGGGATGAATTCCGCGGAAAAACTTCTCCTCTTCATAGCAGGTACCGCTGGGCCGATACGTTAAATGCAGCGTGCCCCCGACACCCCGGCTGTGCTCAGGGCCGGTTACCGACGCCACAATGCGTCGCATCGGGCGCGGAAAGCTACCCTGGTTAAGCACCGAGCAAACTTCCTGATGGGTAGCCTCTGGATCGCCGAGACCGCCGCAATGGAAAACGTAGAAATCGATTAGGACGTCATGGTCGGCCGGCACTCCTCCGATCAAAGGAAACATCGCTCGCGCCGCCTCCGCAAGCCGCGAATACTCGGCATGCGTGGTGAAAACGTGGAGGCGCTTGCCCTCATAGTCATACTCAGCGGTTGCGCAGCATTGTTCATCGTTCAGTGCCAAGCAGCGAAGGTTCGTGAGCTTTCGGATGCGGTAGTACCGCCAGGTCAGCGCTTCAAGCATCAACTTGCGCAAGTCCGGGTCGGCGGTCGCGAAGCGGCTGGAGAACAGGCTCACCAGCGGCTGCGGACATTCGACAAGTGCGCGAAGTCTCTCGCAGCGGTCCGCGGCTTGGGGATTGGCAGCCAAGTAGGCGAGTTGTCCTTCCATCTGCTCATATACTTGCTTGCGCGCCCGCTCAAACTCAGGTTGATCGAAGTAGCGGTAACGCACCTCCCGCGCCAGGTCGGTGACTGCGGGAAACAACCCGTTGGTCAAGGAGCTCATCCGGTCGAGAAGCGTCCGAAAGGAATCATCAGCACGCGGCAACAAAGTCTGGATGCACCGCAGACGTCGCTCGAGGACGCCCACGACGGGCGCGATTTGCTGCTCGATTCGCTGATGCGCTTTGTAGAGCCAGAGCAGGCTCTCTTCCAGTTCGGGCGAGCGCTCCAATGTCTGCACACCGTAGTGGGCCAGCGCACGTTGGAGCGCGCCGATGAAGGCTGGCGGGAGTCCATGACCTCGGGTCTCCAACATGCGTAAATAGGAAAACAGATAGGCCTCGGCGCTGGGCTCTTCCGCGCTGGCTCGGTGGTTTACTTCCGGCTCGCGTTGGAACAGAGAACATATGTCTACAAAGATGTTCAGGATCTCATCTTCGCGATGCCTTATTTCGTCGCTGCCCACTGGGCAAGCCTGACTCCATTCGGCGAGCAGTTGCGCGATGTGCTTCGAATCCACGTCAAAACCCAACACAAGCTGGCGGAGTTCATCCAGGCTGTGCCGGCAGTTGGATTGGATGGCTTCTCCGTTTCTGTCCGAGGCAAGCGACGCCCCAAAGACCACTCGCTCCGCGTCCGCAACGCTGTCGTCACCGGGCGCGGGATCGATCTGAAGAAGCGGGGCTCCGGTGTCCACCTGCACATTGGGGATGGTCATCACCTGCCGGACTTTTCCAGAGAATGGAGCAACGACCTGCATCTCCATTTTCATGGCCTCCAGCACCGCCAGGCGGTCCCCAACCGCAACCGTGTCGCCCGGCTTGACGAGGATCGAAACCACCACCGCCGGTGAGGGTGCGTGCACTATGCCCTCATCGTCTCGCTCAATCTGGTGTGAAACACCGTCCACGTCGATTCGGTAACTTAGTCCCTGGACCACTGAGACCACGCGAAAGCGCCGCCGAAAGACGGTGAGCCAACATTCGAATTCACCCACACGGTCGAGTCGGGCCTCAATGCGCGTCCCATTCACCTGTATGCGATATCGTCCGGGACCGAGGCAATAGATCTTCGGCGAGTAGCAATGACCTCGATAACGTAGTTCCGCAGTGCGGCCCACGTCACTCCGTACCTGCGGCCGCCCGCGCACCGCCGACGCATAAAACTGCGACTGCTCGACGGCCCGCTGGGCATCGTAGGCTTCGATCGCGGCTTGAACCAGAGCTACATCCGCGTAATTTCTGGAGAACTGCTTACGCGCTGCCACCAAGTCGTCCAGCCAACCAGCGTTTACTTCTCCCGACTGCACTTCCGGGCGGTTCAGCAGTTCCAGCAGAAACGCTTTGTTACTGGTTCCGCCCTTGATGACGACAATGCTCTCGCGCAGCACTCGCTGCATTCGGGAAAGCGCTTCTCCGCGGCTCTGGCCGTAGGCGATGATCTTGGCCATCATCCTGCCGTCGTCTGAGTCGACCCCCGCCGGGACGACATCGCCTTCCGCCACGCCGCTGTCGACACGCACACCCGGTCCAGGCAGAATTCTGAACCGCTCAATAACGCCCGACGATGGAGCGAATCCGTTTCCCGGATCTTCCGCGTTCAGCCGCACCTCGATGGCATGACCGGTGGTGCGCGGCGGTGCTTCTTCAAGGTGGCCTCCGCGTGCGATGTGAATCTGAAGTTTCACAAGATCGAGCCCGGTCGTGCATTCGGTGACCGGATGTCCGGCTTGCAACCCGGCGTTCATCTCCATGAACAAGAATCGGTCGATTTCCGGTTGATAGAGGAATTCGACGGTCCCGACGTTGCGATAGGCCGTTGCTTGACACAATCGCTCCGCCGCCTCCCGCAGGGCCTGATCCTGCTGCGGGGAAAGCGCTGGCGAAGGCGCTTCTTCGAGGATTCTCTGGTGGTGCCGCCGGACGGTGCAGTCGCACACGCCAGCAGCCAATGTCGTCCCGTAGTGGTCGGCAATAACCTGGACCTCGACGTGGCGTTCCCCCTGCACCAGTTGCTCCAGGAAAACGGTCGGATCGCCGAAGGCTTTGAACGCTTCGGCCCGCGCACTCGCAAAAGCTTGTGGCAGTTGGGCTGCCGAAGCCGCCAGGCGAATACCGTTGCCGGCGCCTCCGCACGCCGCTTTAACCAGCAACGGATAGCCCAGTCGCTCGGCATGGCCAAAAGCGTCACTGAGCGTTTCCACCGGCCCATTGCTCCACGGCACCACTTCGATCTGCGCCTGCTCGGCTAATCGTTTCGCAGCGATCTTGTTTCCCACACGCCGCATCACATCGCCATCGGGACCGATGAATACGATACCCATCTCGCGGCAAAGGTCGGCGAATGCAGCGTGCTCGGCCACCAAGCCCCATCCCACCCAGACGGCATCCGCGCGCGCGAACGCCAAGGCCCGTTCCAGCCGGCCGTAGTCGATGTAACTGCTCTTGAGTTGCTGGGTCTTCGGGTCCAGGACCTTAGCGGGACCGATACACACGGCCTCGTCGGCCTCGCGCACAAACCTGCTATGGCGGTCAGGCTCGGTAAAGAGCGCAATCGTAAGCAACGATGTGCCGTGTTCCTGATTAAAATCGCGGGCCGCGTGAATGAAACGCATGGCCGCTTCGCCGCGATTCACGATAGCCACGCGTTGAAATTCATGCTCCATAAGTCCCCCGATCGAGATCGTCGGGACAATGAGTCGTCAGGACAACCCTTTCATCTTCAATTTATGCGGCGACTGCTTCCAGTGACATCGCAGCCTGTAGCACCTTTAGCCGCTCCGCATCCACGGCGCTCGGAAGAGCTACCGTGCGGTAGCCCTTGAGCTGTAGATAACAGTTTCCTTTCGCGTCCATAACTTCCGCATCGAAGTTACCTCGATCCCCGTCACGACTGACCACGGCGTATAAGCAAGTGTCTTCCGACTCCGCGGTCGGTACCGACAGTAGGGAGACGCAATCAATGTGCTGCGGCAGACCCATGCGGCCCTGCGCGCCCATCTCCCAGAGCCCGGCAGTCTGGAAGCAAAGCTCAATCAGACGCGGCGCCATCACGGTCGGCGACTCGGACGGCAAATGGTTTGCCGGCAAGCCTTTCGCCAGCTGTCCGACCATTCGGTGTCCGTCCCACCACGCCCGCTCTATAACTTGGTATGCGGGTCCATGGAAGTAGAGGCGATAGATGTCAGCTGCTTCGATGCGGTGCCCGTCCGGCAAACCCAGCGCCGCCACGGTCACAACTTCGGCCGCATGTTTTGTGAGGCGTACCCGCGCCGTAAAGTGCGTGGTCACTTGCGGCTCAGCCTGGTTGGGTAGCATTCTGCGTCCGGTCAAGCGGCACTCTGCCAGCAACCTGTCGTGCCGTGGATGAACGGCCGCCTCAACCGTCACCGCGCGCGGTTCGTTCCGATAGAACTTGAACGGAGCCAGGAAGTTTACGTCTTCGATGGCTTCGACTTGCCAGCCCGGAAGCAGGCACAGCGCAGCTTCAGCAAACGCCTCAAGGCCCATGACTCCCGGTAATACGGCGGTGCCGTCGATTTGATGATCGTGCAGAAATGGTTGAATGGCCGGGTCCAGCGTGCTTTCGATGGTGAGGCCACTCTGTAGGCTGAGGCCGACCAGTTTTCCAATCATTGGCCCCTGTGTTGGTGAGCTTCTCGATGTTTCTGTCTCGGATGTATCCAGCCCACCGGTGCCATCCCACTCGTTCTGCATAACGCCGAGACGTTGGCCGATGACAATTTCACCATCGGTACCGCCCGCTGTGAGTTCGCGACGAATCAGCGGAATCCCCGCCTCTGGCGGCAGCATATCGATGCCTGCCAGTTCCATCATCTTCGGGATAGAACCGCGTGTGGCCATGCCGATGCCACCCCATGCCGTCCAATCGATCACGATGCCTCGTGTAGTTGCTCGGGCAGTGCGGAAGCTTGAGGTTATCTTGCACAACAAGTCGTTGGCCGCGCTGTAATCCGTTTGTCCGGCGTTCCCGAAGCGCCCGGCAATCGAGCTGAACGCCAC
>PMXH01000346.1 GCA_003165855.1 Acidobacteriaceae bacterium
CGCACGCCCGCCTTCAGCCTGATTGGACAAGGCATCTGGGCTGCGCTGCTCACCGTCAGCGGCCGCTATGATCAGCTCTACACCTATGTGATCTACGGCATGGTGCTCTCCTACACGCTGACCGTGATCGGGATGTTTCTGCTGCGCTGGAAGCGCCCTGAGATTCCCCGTCCCTACCGCTGCACGGGATATCCCTGGCTCCCTGCCATCTATGTGCTGGTCGGCACCGCCTGGACGCTGAACACCATCCTCACACGCCCCACCGAAGCCTTCTGGGGCACCGCGATCGTGCTCGTCGGCGTGCCGGGATATCTATATTGGAAGCGCAGCAGCCGGAAGGCAGCCGCAAGGGAGTAGCAGCCCACTGGCATTGCAAAGATCCTTCCCGATAGTTCGTTCAGAAATATCTGAACCGTGGAGCCGGAGAGTCGTATCCAGACCGCGCCCTTTCTCTCACGGTGTAACAGCGGTAACTTTATCTTGCACCCCGGTTTGCAGTACCTTGGTGTAGTCGCTACAGGTGCGTAATCGTCCGCGCCTGCGCGCTTGCATTGGAGAAGACATGAGCCGCTCCGTAGTCGTCCGCCTGTTTCTCGTCGGGTTCTTCATCCCTGTCCTGTTTACCGCTTGTTCGCGCGATCCCAATGTGCGCAAACAAAAATATCTGGAGAGCGGTGACCGCTATTTCGAGAAGGGCAAGTACGCCGAGGCAGCTATCCAGTATTCCAACGCGATCCAGGTGGATGCCCGTTTCGCCCAGGCTCATTACCAGCTAGGCGAGACTTATCTCAAGCAAGGCGACGCCTCTCGCGCTTTTCAGGAGCTCTCGCGCGCTGTCGACCTGGCTCCTGACAACTATCACGCCCACATCGATCTCGCCAACCTTTTAGTCGCAGTGCGCAATCCGGATGGGTCTCCGAATGACGACTACGTGAAGCAGGCGCGGGTTCACCTCGACCTTCTCCGCGAAAGGCAGCCTCAGAATCCCGAGGTCTTCCAGGCCTGGGCCGACTATTACGCCGCTCAGAACAACCTGGGATCGGCCATGCAGGAGATGCAGAAAGGAATTGCGGCCGACCCCAGCCGCTCAGAATCGTATCTGGATCTGGCGCTCCTGCAACTGCGCTCAAACTTGCCCGAACAAGCCGAAGTCAATTTCAAGAAAGCCGCCGAGCTCGGTCCGAAAGCCATGAATGCCCAGATGGCACTGGCAGGCTTCTACCAGTCGCGCAACCGCATGCCCGAAGCCGAACAGCAGTTCAAGCACGCCATCAGCGTCGATTTCAAGGATCCCGCTCCGCGCGAAGCGTTGGTGCGGCTCTACATGGTGGAAGGCAAGAAGACAGAAATCGAAGGCTTTCTGAAGCAAACCAAGAACGACCTGCCGGATAATTCCGATGGCTACCGCATGCTGGGCGATTTCTATTTTGCCTCGGGCGACATCGACAAGGCCACCACAGAGTATGCCTCGCTGTATAGCGCACACCCCAGGGACGCTCAGGTGAAGAAAAACTTCGTCCAGCTTCTGATCCTGAAGGACCGTTTGGAAGAAGCCACCAAGCTGAACAACGAGATTCTGAAATCAAATCCGCGGGAAGCGGACGCGTTGGTCTATCGTGGCCAGATACAGATCCGCCAGAATGACGCCAGCGGCGCCGTGGATTCGTTGCAGCAGGCGATCAAGAACGATCCCGGCAACGCGGTCGCTCACTATCAGCTCGGCATCGCCTTTGACATGCAACACAACGAGCAGCGCGCGGAATCGGAATGGCGCGAGTCGGTGCGTCTGCGTCCCGATCTCACGGACGCCCAACGCGCGCTGGCCGCCCTGGCAGTGCGCCACGGCGATCTCGATGCGCTCACCCAAACCGCCCAGCAGATCATTGCCAACGCACCTTATGCTCCCGACGGCTACCTGATGCGAGCGCTAGCTGAGATGAATCGGCAAAAGTATTCCGATGCCGAACAGGACCTGCACAAAGCGATGGAGATTGTTCCAGGCAGCCCGGCGCCCTACGTGCAAATGGGCAACCTTCACCAGGTACAGAAGCAATACGCGGAGGGAATTAAGTTTTATCAGCAGGCGCTCGATAAGGATCCGTCGTCCACCGATGCGCTGCAGGGAATCATGAATACCTACCTGGCGCAGAAGCAGCCCGACCTGGCCATCGGCGCCGCCCGGGCTCAGGTGGCCAAGTCGCCCAACACTAGCGGATTCTATGATCTGTTGGGCACAGCGCTTTATCAGAAAAAAGATTTCGGCGGCGCCCATGCCGCCTTTCAAAAGGCAATCGAGCTCGATAAGAACAATTCCGATGCGCTTCTGAAGCTGGGCCAGGTGCAGGCCGCGGAAGGCTCGGTGAGCCAGGCGCTGGCCACATATCAGCAATCCATCAGGGATCACCCGCGCGAGATCGCCTTTTACATTCTGGCGGGTGAGATGTATGAATCGCAAAGCAATTGGGATCAGGCCAAGGGGATGTATCAGAAGGCGCTGGAGATTCAGCCGGACAATCCGCTGGCCTCAAACAATCTTGCGTATGTGATGCTAGAGCAAGGCGGCAACGTAGACGTGGCGCTGGAAATGGCGCAGACAGCGCGCCGAGGTATGCCCGACTCGTCAAATGCCGCCGACACTTTGGGCTGGGCCTATTTTCAGAAGGGTGTGTACCGTTCGGCGATCGACATGTTCCAGGAATCGCTGCGGCTTAGCGAGAAGCGAGGCGGGGCTGACGACACGACGGTGCACTATCATCTAGGGCTCGCTTACCAGAAAGCGAACCAGCCAGCGCAGGCGCGCCAGCAACTGGAGCGCGCGTTGAAGATCAATCCCAATAACAGCGAGGCGCGCAAGGCGCTGGCGGAGTTGCGGGGGTAGTGGATCTCGGCTGGAATTGTCCAGCAGCCAGCCGATGATTAGAAATTTTTTCTCAGAAACTCCCGGAGGCGGTGGAGACGGAAGGTGGCGTCGCCGATTTCGATCTGAAGCAGCAATTGGGCTGTGGTTAGCTGGTTGTGGAAATCGAGGGCGGCGGTGGTCTCGGCGCTGGACACAAGTTGAAGGTTGCTTTCGATTTGCTTCTGCTCTTCCTGGAGAGCTTTGAGGCGGTTGTCCTGGACGGAGATGCCGCTTACGACCTGCTGCTTGAGGATTTCGGCGTTGCGGATGACATCGCCTTCCTGAACCTTCTTCCAATCGTCNNGACGGAAAGCGCGACGTCCCAGTCATTCTGGCGATTCAGTTTGTCGAGGGCTTTCTGTTGGTTCACTTCTCTGCCCTGCTTTTCGGCGACCAGTTCCTTCAGCGGCCGATCGCTCAATGGCGGCGTATAGAGAGAGACAATCTTCGTCTGGGTGTCGGCGCGATCGGCGTCCAGCTTGATCTTCGAGGTTTGCAGGGCGAAGGCCATAGGTCGGGTCATGTTCTCGGCACTCACCATCTTTGCGGTGGTGGCGAGCAGCGCGTCCAGGTTTTCGGTCGCGTGTTGGATGAGCTCCAACCGGTGTTGCAGCGCCTGCTTCTCCAGGCTGGGCAGGACATATTGAATGTCCTGCTGGGTGGAAGTGGCCGCGGTGTAGAGGTCGCAGTTCTTGCGCGCCGTGTCCATTGTAAGTACGCCTTTCCTTACACTCGAAAGGCTGCCGGAGACTCCCCACACCGCTTGCATGGGCAAGCCGGTATTGGGTTGGGTGACGCCGGCGATCGCGCTGGGCGTCATCAGAAGATCCCGTTGCGCCGCGGCCTGTTCGGTTACGTACTTGCAAAAGGCCTGTTGATCTTTGCTTTTGTCTTTATCTTCATTGTGCGCGTCGGCCGCAAAGGCGGCGGGGATCAGCAGCAGCGCAACCGCAAAGCCCGCGGTGACTTTTCCTGGAAAGGGCTTGGATTTTGCTGGCTTTACTCCGGGCTCTACTTTGGTCGGGGGCATCGAGTGTCTCCTCACTGGGCCTGCTCAGAAGAAAAGCGGTTTGCGGTTCAGGAATACGGTTTTCGATTTCGCGGATTCAGCGTGGTCGAGCTGCATCTGGATCAAGAAGCCGCGTATGTCTGTCCTGAAGATGGGATGGATGGCGTGTTCTTCGCCGGCAAAAATCTGCTTCACCGTGCCCACCTTCCGGCACAAAATCATGTTCAGGTAACAGTCGTAGACCGCCGAACCGACGGCGGCGCTGCTCTGGTTGTCATAGGGCACGAAAGCGAAGTACACGGCGTTATTTCCAGAGACGCTGAGGTAATAGGGCGTCTGCTTGGCCGTGGTGAGCGCCTGTTTCAGACGGTCGATCTGTTTCGTCTCTTCGTAAATCTGTTTCTGCGCGACGCTCATGGCAATGTCAAGCTGCGCAATTTCCGAGATCAGTTCGGCCTGCTTGTCGAGGACGTCGAGAGTTTTGGTGTCGGTGGTGGTTTTTTCCAGAATGTTGTCGGTAAGCAGGACCGCGCCGATCTGGCTATCGGTATACGCACTCTGGACCTGGTTCAGCGCGGCGCGCTGGGTAGCGGCGTCGCCTTTGGTGATGAGGCCGGCGGCGAGATCTTTGTCGATGCCGGCTTCCACTTCTTTCANNGGGTTTTCAGATTGTCCGCCTGCTTCTGCTTGTCGAGATCCAGGAGCTGCGGGCCGGTGGCCCGGTTGTGTTGTTGTTCGCGGGCGATCGCGGTCCGAAGTTCGGGTTCGAGTGCTTCCAGCGCAGCCCGGTGTTTTTTCATTTCATCGACGCCATCTGACAACCGCTTCTTGTCTACGTTCAGATCCTCCAAAGTCTGGCGGCTGGTCACAAGTTTCTCGGTGAAATCGAGACTCTTGTCATCGGCGGGAGAAAGAATCACAGGGCCGGCCCACGATGTGTTCAACGCGTAGAAGCCCATGACGAATCCGTATGACAGCACTCCGATGAGCACGAGGTAGAGGGTGAGGATGGCGAAGATGCGGTAAACCGTGACCACCGATTTGTAGATCATCGGCTGGATCACGGAAGGTTTTGCCTCAGGCACTTTCTTGACGACTTGCGTCGCTGGCGTTGACATCGACGACCTCCTGTTCTTTGACGCGCGTGCCCCAATCTCGGGAATCGAGAGTGCACAACGCAAGTGTCGTGAGAAACAAACTGCTGACGACCGTCCAGGCTAAATAAGCGCCGAAGGCGAGCGGGTTGTTGACGGCTTCCCGGGCGCTGTATTTTCTGATCACCCAACCGAGAATTGCCGCAATCGCGAGGTACCCAATCAACGGGCCAGGGCCAGCTAACTCCATGGGATTGCCCGAGAGCATGGTGAGGACCACCAGCAAGCCGAGCAGCGCTCCGAGCGGCGTCAGCACCAGCGTGAGCACGGTGTTGGGGTGCAGCGTCCAGACGTGCTTGGGCAGCGTTCGCAAGGTGTAGAAAAGATCGCGGATGATGCTGCGCTTCCAGCGCAGTTGCTGCTTGAACAGGTCAGGCAAGGTGGAAGGCACGGTGGTCCAGCACAGGGCGTCATTGTTGATGTAGGTTCCGTAACCGCGCAGAAGCGTCTGATGGGTAAGGAAGCGGTCTTCACCCTGATTGACCGGAATGCCGAACCAGTGTCGGTTTCGAATCTTGGGCTCGATCTCGAGCAGGAGCTCGCGGCGGATGGCGAACAGGCATCCGCTGATGCAGCCGACGCTGCGTGTCCAATTCTCGGGGACTTTGTAGAGCTGGAACGCGGCGTAGTAGATAAATGTCTGGATCGCGGTGATCGCGTTTTCGTTGGGATTTCTTACTCCGACTCTACCGCCCACCGAGCCCATCTTCGGCTCCGAGAAGCAAGCGGCGAGCTCGCGGATCGCGTCCGGATGAAAGATACAGTCGGAGTCGATGGAGATCATCAGCTCCGCCGTGGAGTGCTGCAGAGCGTTACAAACGGTGCGGGCCTTCCCGCTGTTAACGGTATTGCGTCCCACCGTTACTTGTATGTTCGAGAACTCATGCTGCGCCTTGAGCATCCAGTCGTAGCTATCGTCGACCGAGCAGTCGTCTTGCGCGATTACTTCAAACCGGTCGTTGGGATAATTGCTGTTACTAATGCTCTCGATGGTCTCGTAGACCGTCTTGCCCTCGTTGAAACAGGGCATGAGGACACTCACCGTAGGCTGGTAGGTGTAGACCTTCTTAACCGTGGCCGCCGGAACCGACCACTTCAGGATCATCGCGAGCGTGTACTTGAAGACAGAGATCAGAAGGCAAAGAAACAGTATGAGCCAGACTAGAACCGGAGCCATGTGGGCCTCGGTTGCGAGGGATTGAAAGCGTCGCCACAGATTGGCTTCCGCGCCGCAACCGCAGCCGGACCGATGAGAATGAGAACGATGCGGCCTGGTTTGGGTGCGAACATAGTTTTGCGATCCCGCTGAGGGACCTGACTTCTCTTGCCCGATGCGAACTGGTCTGAATAGGTAAACCACGAAGCGCGGCAGAAGTTTCGGTCCCACTGTCGATCACAGCTAACGGAGCCGTCCGCGCGGATNNCCTTCCGATAACCCGCGAGAATAACACAGTTCTTTTTGCAGGCCCGCTCGACGGCTTTTGTGTTCTTGCAAAAGTGGAGCGGCCTGGCCGTCAGAAACTTCTGAGGTCTATCCCTACGGCCCCCTCCGGAAACTGACCGGTCGTCGGGTCCATATTTATTTCATAGACTGTGCAAATGTGAACAGTCTCCCGATGCGGCACGTTCTAAATTACATCTACAAATCGGATGTGAAGGGATCGCGGCCCTCGGTCGTGGTTTCTCTGATGGCGCAGCGGCCCCCCTGCTGCGCCATATCTTCCCACTGGATGGTTAGATATGAATAACAGCGAGCCCGCGACTACTCCCGCACCGGACCTAAACAAGGTACCCCAACCGCCAGAGGCCGACGAACCACCATTAAAGAAGCCCAGCAAGCCGTTCCTGGTTCCCACCAGGCCGAAAGCTACGTTCCTGTGGCCGCCTGAGAGTATGTGTGGCCTCCCCATCGAGGATAAATTCGACAGTTAGGGCTACATCATTCCATTTGAGCTACGCTGTTCCCGATAAGAGACGGATGGATGGAACGCGCCAGACGGAAACAAGAAACCCGCCGCGGGCACGGCGGGATTCAGGTTGGAAGTTGCTTAGCCGAGTTTGATCTTACGGCGAATCACGCCGGCCAGACCAATCAGACCGGTCCCGAGTAAGCTCAGCGTACCGGGCTCGGGAACCAGGACGGAAGTGTCCCCACTGGAAATGCTGGTGCTGCCGTTGAAGAAACCTTTGCCCGTATTGATGGTCAGCTGCACCGTCACGCCATTCGTGGAGTAGCCGCCCAACAAACCCGTGACCACACCGGTCAAGGTGTAGTTGTGGGTACCGTTGGCCAGGGTTACCAGAGTCCAGGTGACGTTGGTGAATGAGCCGGAGAAGATGGTGCCGTTGGGCAAGCCATCGGTGCCATTACCGGTGATGGTGAAAGTGCCGCCGGAGCCGAATGTGCCGCCCGTTTGCAGCGACCCGCCGGTCAGGGCGCCGGTGGTGAAGCTAAGGCTGCCGAGGTTCGAACCCGTAATGAGTCCGCCCCCGCCCAAGCCGTTGACCAGCACGAGAGTCGAGCCCGTCAGCGAAAGACCGCTGCTGGTTCCCGACAGAGTACCGCCGCTGTTGGTGAAATCTACGCTGTTGCTGGCAAAGGCCATGAATGGCAAGGCCAGTGCCAGGGCAAGGAGTAAAAGGACTTTCTTCATGAAATACCTCCGCGAACGCCTGGGGGTCCTTTGGGGGGAAAAGACGCGAGAGGTGGCACTCGTTGGAACTCAGATGCGCGTCCTAGGAAGCGCAGAGCGAGCACGAAGTCACAATAATCCTGACCGATCCTGTACGTCAACCGCCTAAATTAACTGGTCCCGTTAAGAGGTTCCTGGGTAGAAATGTGCATGGCGGGAGAGAATCGTCTGTGCTGAATCGGGGACCGGACGGCGATCTACCGAAGCTCCAACGATAGAGGATGGCAGGAGAATGAATGTGAGGTAAGGAGCGGATTGAGGTCAGTCGGCGGCGAGGCTGTGCTTGGCCGCGTCATTGGCGGGATCGTCGGGCTGGGTGCGCCGAGCAGCACGGTTGGAAGGCAGGCCGGCGTCGCGGATCTTGTAAAGCAGCGCGCGGTAGCTGATGTTCAGAGCGCGGGCAGCCTGCTTGCGGTTCCAGTGATGATGCTGCAGAACTTTGAGGATGATCTTACGTTCCAGCTCATGTACNNCCGGGGAGCAGGTCGGAGCCGATGACGGGGCCGGAGGAAAGGACGACGCCGCGTTCGATGGAGTTTTCCAGCTCGCGGACGTTGCCGGGCCAGCGGTACTTCCGCAGGGCGTTCATCAACTCGGCAGAGAGAGGCTTGGCGCGGGAGTTGAATTTCCGGTTGTAATAGTCGAGGAAGTAGGCGACCAGATCCGGAATATCGGAGGCGCGCTCCCGCAACGACGGCATGCGAAGATTCACCACGTTGATGCGGTAGAACAGATCGGCGCGGAAGGTGCCGTTGGCGATTTCCTCTTCCAGTTTTCGATTGGTGGCACAGACCACTCGAACTTCCACTTTCTTGTCTTCCTGCGCGCCGATGCGGCAGAACTGGCCGTCCTGCAGGAGTTGCAACAGCTTGGATTGCAGACTCATGTCGAGTTCAGAGATTTCATCGAGAAATAGAGTGCCGCGATGCGCCATCTCCACGCGGCCGGGCTTCATGCCAAAAGCCCCGGTGAAGGCTCCCTTTTCGTAGCCGAAGAGCTCGCTTTCAAGCAGCGTGCCAGGAATCGCGGGACAATTCACCTTCACCCACGGACCGGTTTTCCAGGGCGAAGCGGTGTGGATCATGCGAGCGATGATGTCCTTGCCGGTGCCGCTCTCCCCTTGAATGAGCACGGGGACGTTCGCGCCGGCAATCTTGGCCAGCCGCTCGCGAAGAGCCTGCATGACATCGGTGCCCCCAAACACGATCGCCTCAGGCGGCATCTCTCCAAGAGGCTGGATCAGGGAACTGACTGGGTTTGAGGTGCTCATAAGGTCTGGCCGACTTAGCGGCTCAGGCTACCGTTAGATAGTGCATGCGCAGAGCCAAACGCAGGGGAACGTATAAATACCTCTTGAGGCTAGTCTATCTGATTGAAGAAAAGCAACTTACTAAAGATCGACCGAGAGCATAGCTGGTAATCAGTAGGGTACGAAGACCGAGGAGACGTGGGGTTGCCGGAGGGAAAACATTTTCACACCGGAGAAGTGAGCTTCCGTCGTGGCGATTTGACCCGGCGATGGGAGTTGGGGAGCGGCCGGGAAAACTTCAGGGCTACCAGGTTGTACCCCTGGGCGTGCTCCAGACGCAGCACCTTGGCACGCAGGCTGCGTGCGACCTTTGGCAGGGCAGCCAAAGCGGCCAACGGAGCACTCGGGATCTCCAGTAGAACCTGCGCTAAGGACGGCAGAGAGCGGCGAACGGCCACGAGCATACCGCCGGCGGAGACGTTCAGAGCGGTGGCGAACTCCAGAAACTCCTTTTCCCGCTCCACCTGACCTCGAACGAAGACGGGAATCGCCAAAGGCAAGCGGGACCATTTCCGACGCTCCGTCGCTGGACTACCTGAGCTCACGCACACCCCTTCCTTCGCCGTTAACGGGCCAATTTAAGCATCTTAGGGGCCAAATCGAGAGTTAGGGGCAGCATCCCCTACGGAACAGGTAGCAAAGCCGAAGAGAGACGGTTGTGCCGGGGTGAATTGAAGGCAAAGAGACGCCAAAGCGCTGGCTTTTCATGATCTTGGGTGCAGGTTGCTCTTGGTCTCCCGTGAGGGGTAGGATAGGGGTTTCAGCCAGCCCGGAGTGCAAGGTTTTGCTACACTTGGGTAATCGAAGTGCATTTTTCGTTGACAATGAAAAGTGCCATGGCATACGATTTTAGTACAGCATTCTTCTTTAGCCAGTCGAGTGCATCCCCCCTTCTGTGTTAGATCACCCTTATGGCCAGTGTGCAAAAGAATATGTGTGTTTCCGGGCCTGTCGAAGGAAAAAAGACGAGCGCGCCTGCGCTTCCGGGTACTGAGGCGGCAGAGCCCAGCCCTGCTGATGTGCTGCGGGCGTATTCCGAGTTGCAGGAGCGCTTTCAGCGCACGACGAACGCGCTTGGCTCCGCGGCTCACGATCTGAAGACGCCGCTCGCGATTCTGAACGGCTACGTCGAATTGCTGCAGAGCGAGAAACTGGGACCGTTGAATGTGCGCCAGCGGGAAGTGCTGGGCGATATGCAGTCAAGCGGCAAACGGCTGCAGCAGTTCATTCAGGATTTCCTCACCTACAGCGCTCTGGAAACCGGCGGCCTGAAAATGCAGTTCGCGGCCGGCAACATCAACGAGTGCCTGTCGGAGGTCTGCCGGCTATGGTCGACCCGCTTTCAGGAAAAAGGATTGGCGCTTTACTTCCTGGCGAATGACAAGCTGCCCGTGTTTCCTTTTGATTCTCCGAAGCTGGAGCGCGTGATCTCCAACCTGCTGGAGAACTCGTTTAAGTTTATTCCGCAAGGCGGGACGGTTTGGTTGCACGCGGAACCCTACATGTGGGAACGGCGCGCCACAGCTCAGCCGGCGGCGACGGGAGAGAGACGCCGGCAGGATACGTCGCAGCCGAATTCGGTAAAGGTCAGCGTTTCCGACACCGGTCCCGGAATCCCGGCGGAGTTTCATCAGGAAGTGTTCGATGATTTCTTCCGTCTGCCGGGTACTGAAAATCAGGAAGGTATGGGGCTGGGTCTCGCGATTGTGCGCCGCATGGTGCAGGGAATGGGCGGAAAAATCTGGGTGGAGAGCGATGCCGGTGCGGGATGTAAATTCTCGTTTCTGATTCCCTTCAAACCTTCCGCGAGTCCAACGGGCAAAGGAAGGAATCGATGAGCGAAACCGCGAAGATTCTGCTGGTGGATGACGAACCGGCCATGCTGCGCTACATCCGTACCCTGCTCGAGGTTGACGACTACCGGGTGGAAACCGCGTCGACCGGCGAAGACGCTCTGAAGCTCATAGAAAAAGGGCTGGAGCCGGACCTGGTTCTGCTGGATGTGCTGATGCCGGGAATCGATGGACTGGAGACGCTGGAACAACTCCGGCAGAAACGTCCCGGAGTGAAGGTCGTGATGCTTTCCTGCGTCAACGACACGAAGAAGGTAGTGCAGGCCATGCGCCTGGGAGCACAAGACTACCTGACCAAGCCCTTTCAGAAAGCGGAGCTGGATGCGGTGATCGACCAGTGCCTGGGCCAGGGCCAAGGGCCAGTCGGAGGAGAAGCCGAGGAAGTCGCCGACGATCTCTTCTTCATTGCGGCGAGCCCGGCCATGAGGAAGATCCGATCGCAGGCGGCGCTGGTCGCGAATGTGGATATTCCAGTGCTGCTGCTGGGCGAAAGCGGAACCGGCAAGGAAGTGCTGGCACGGCTGATTCACAAACTGTCGCCGCGCGCGCACCGCACATTCTTGAAGGTGAACTGCGCCGCTGTCCCCGCCGACTTGCTGGAGAGTGAATTATTCGGCTACGAGCCGGGCGCATTTACCGGCGCCACGCACGCCAAGCCGGGCAAGTTCGAACTGTGCAACAAGGGTACGATCCTGCTCGA
>PMXH01000022.1 GCA_003165855.1 Acidobacteriaceae bacterium
ATCTTAGGTCCTGTTCTCGCAGACGATCAGCGTCGTTTTGCCCCGCATCTCGCCCCTCAGTTGAAAACCGAATGTGTCCGCGCCCAGGCTGCAGTTCGGATAGGTCGTTCCGTCCCATGGATCGGTGAAGGAAAAGCTGCCGAACCTGCCTTGGTTCGATACGAAAAACTCGTCTAACGCGGCTAGCTCGGATTCGTCCAGCAAGTCGAGTTGGATGGTCCACCGATGCAGCACCGACGGGTTATCTCGAAACCGCTGCTCGGTGCCGTCCAAAAAACGGATCGCGTCGGTGTTGAACTGCAGTGTCCTTTTCGCCGGGTATTGCATTACGGCGCCGGTCTTTAGCGTCGGGAACATGGCCGTCAAAGGTTCGTCACTACGTCGTTGATGGAGTTCATGTTTAACATCGCTTGCCGGACCGCCTGCGCGATATCGTCGCTATGATCCAAGAACGACTGGCTGTCCATGGCCTGAACCTGGACGGTGATCTGTTGGCCCGCGTTGGACCCGCTGCTTGCTGCGGACCGCGGCAAACCATTTTCGCCCCAACTTACATCTTGGCCGCTGGTGGTCGACTGCAGATTCATCGATGGCGGCAGCGAAAAAGGCACCGGGGAAGCGGGTTGTTGAGATTGTCCGCCGCCTAACAAGCTGGAAAACATCGATACCAGGGGCATAAGGCTAAGCCCGCCGCCCAGAACTTGGCTCGCAGTATTGAGCACATCCGATACATCCTTGCCGGCGCTGGAACCCTGCCCTTGACTGCTTTGTGCCAGGGCGTCGGTATTAGCGGAGGTCGCCTGCGTCTGTGCGTCGATCACTTGGGTGGCTTGCCCCAGAGCGTCGACGAGTCCCTGATCGGCTGTTGCCGATTGGCCGCTCGTCTGGTTACCCGACGCCTGGTTGAAAGCAGTCAGCAGTGTCTGTTGTGACGTACTAGACATTTCTCCTCCGTTGCGTAAGGCCGGTGGTCCCGTCTCCAGCGCTGGGGTCGCCGCTCGCTCCCGCTAGCTCGTGCTCCAATATGAGGAGCGCTTCCACTTCGCGCGCTCCCAGACCGTCGATTCCCCTTTGGCCTAGCTTCCGCCGCACTAGGTACTCCTCGAGCCATGCCATGCTTTGGGCTGTGATAAACGACTTTGGACAGACAGTGGTTGCTGCATTGTTCCTTGCCCACACCACCCGCTCGGGCGTCGCCAGGGTCCGCGGCATCCAACCGCACCTGCGCCTCGTCTCCAGGCCGGCTTTGCGGCAAGTCGCGCACTCCCAGCCGGCCTGGTTGGAGAATTGAAANNCTCTTCAGGGCCACTTGCCGCCAGCGATTCCGGAGTCGCCGGCAGCCCGTCAATCGTGAGGCCCGTGACTTCCTTCAAGCCCCACAGCACGTAGACTCGATCGATCTCAAACGCCAGCAGCCCGGCTTCCATCTTTTCGTTGGGACTGTCACCCGCCTCCACGAACTCTTTCCGCCCTGCCAACTCCCTGATGCGCCGCGTTAACTCCACGCGGCGTCCAAACGACATTTTGGCAAGCGTATAGCCTACCCCGGGTGCCACCGTTGAATCTATCGTTTCACTGCTCGTATATTCCATAATGTGTGAGGCAGACTTACTGCTCTGCGCCGGTCAACCTAACCCGTAATCTTGCCGTTGTTATCCAAAGGCCACCACTATCTCGTTGTCCGCCGTCCCTTGCGCTTTCGATCCTTGGAACTTCCACTGCAGCCTGTTATCGCTGTCGTCGAACTCCGGCACTACCGGCACCACGCTCATCATGTAGACGCCCATGACCTGGCCTGTCTGCTGGCCAAGTTGAAACATCACGCTTACCGGCGACTGCTGGCGCGCCGCTTGGTACAGTCCTTGTGTCGCCGCATCGTTCAATTCATACAGGTTAAACGCTGCCGTCACCGACCGCGGCCCTGGCGCGATAGCCAGTGGCAGATTGCTTCCGAATTCCTTCGACCGCATGTCCAGGCCGTTGTCTAATTGAAATGTCCCGCTAGTAATTGTGTAAAACTGCTCGGGTGTGCTCCCCAGCCACGCCTCGCCCATGTTACCTGGCACGATCGAGTAGTCGAAGGCGCCAAGGGCTGGCTCCACCGGGAAACTGGCCATTTGTCCCTCTCCCGCTNNCCGCAGAGAATCCGCTGCAGCGCGGTGCTCGGGTCCCAATAGTCGAAAATGCTGACGCTTGGTAACTCTGTCGCCGGAAAATAGGAAATGCTCGGAGCAATCTCGGTTCCCGCCGACGTAGCGTTAGAGAATGGGGCGTTCACTTGTACGGCCGTCGCGCTCACAATAGCCGTGACAAAGCGGATCTCGCCGTTACATGACACGCCTTGGCCCACAACTAGCCCATGTGCCGCCGCAAACACCAGCGACGTGCCGCTTGAACCGGTTGCGGTTTCCCCTCCCGTGTACACCGTCGGAATGGCTCCCATGCTTGCCTGGAAAAGCGGCCCATAAGCTGGCCCCCCACCCTGCGCCCCCCAGCTCGTCATGTAGGTTGTTACGTCGAAAGTGGTGTTGCGCCGCAGCCCCGCGGGTATTCCAACGAATGTCCGGCTGCCCGTTTTGTCTCGCCGATCGGCCGTCTCCAACTGATTCTTGGCCGTGAGCTTCACGGCGGGAAACCGGTTCTGGGCNNAATATATGAAGCCATAACCTTAGTCGCTCACTCCTACTTCGAAAGTGACCTTTCCCACCTGGATGAAATTCTGCCCGCCATGCTTGACAGGCCCTAAGACCGCTTCATAGCATCCCGCGAAGTACATGCCCTCGCCCCAGTCTCCCCGGTTCTGATCCAGCACTTGGGTCGCGGCATCGGTATACATCTGGAGTTGGTTCTCGATCCCTGCCAGCCTGTCCTGCGAAACCCGTATCTCTATCGCCATAATGGCTTTCCCGGAGAAGTTCCGAAACTTTTCCTTTAGCTGGTTAACGATCTTCTCGCAGTACACGTTGACCGCCGGATACTGGACGCCGGTCGTACGCTCCGCCAAATCGGCCGCCACGTTCTGGGCCTGCACTTGGGCCGCGCTGAGTGCAATAG
>PMXH01000496.1 GCA_003165855.1 Acidobacteriaceae bacterium
GCCCCGAGCCACGATACAAGCTGCCGCTGGCCTCCAGCTTCGCAGTCAACGGCACGCGATAATCGATTGTGGCCGCCCATCCATCGAAATGAACGTCATTACCTTCGGAGTGCGGACTGAAGTATCCCCCGGCTCCAAGTTGAAGACCAGTTGCCTTATCTCCCCGCGAGTAGCCAAGTCTGGCTTCGCTTGCCGGCCAGCGGCTCTGCTCCGCCAAGCTGCCAACCGCAGGCGCCGCGCTGGTTGTTCCCGGTGAAACGGGGTCGGGTATATCCGCGAGAGCCCCTTGTATCGTGACGTGCGAACCGCCATGTTGTAGCAAGGCATGTTCAGCCCCCACCTGGGTCACCCAGTTCCAAAGATTCCCTGACCAGGCAAGCGCTGGCTGTGCGACCGCTGTGAGCGATGTAGGCGCGTTCGGGCTCACGATGGGACGATCCACCTCGACGAAAGCGCGGGTTCTGTCCCAGCTCACCTCGGCGTGGGCNNTCATCAGAATCAAGCCCGTGAGCTTCACCGGGAACTTAGACTCGCTCTCGACTTTCGTCTGTTCGTGAATTGCAATCTCGCTTTGTTGCAGATCCTCCTGTTCGCGCAGCGCTCCCACCGCGGCAGCGAGTTTAGCCACTGTGTCTTCCCCCTCCTGCTCCAACGGCTTTGGAACCGATGAGGCGCCGGGCGCAGCCATGTCTGCTTGCATTTCGGCAATCTGCTGACGAAGTTGCCGGATCTGGCGCTGCGAGGACTCGAGTTCTGATTCCACTTGCGCCACAATGGAAGCCAGCCTTTGTACCCTGCTTTGCATGGTTTCTGTTGTGGGAGTCTCGTTTCCCGGCATTTGTTGTGCCACTGCGAGGTTTGACGCAAGCAAGAGCATGGTCATGATCGTGTAGAACCGTGGCGAATTCACTGGAGGGTTCCTCCTTTTCCTGAGAGCGGAACATCTCGCGCTCCCGGTATAACTGGTGTGCTTACCCCTGAGAAGTCGATAGGCAGAGAAAGCTCAAAGATTGTCTCGCCCGGCGCGGTCCTCAACAATCTGACGGCTCCGCCGTGCTCTTTCGCGACGGCATTGGCCAGCGTCAAACCGAGGCCGGTTCCGCTTTGCTTGCCATCGCTGACGAAGGGCTCGAAAAGTGATTTGCGAATGTGCTCGGCCACGCCCGGGCCAGTATCCGTANNGAAAGATCGTGCTGCGCTCAGTCGCAATCGAAACGGCCACTTCCTGCCGTCCATCAGCCCGTCGGGCCGACTGGCAACCATTCAGCAGAAGGTTATAGATCGCTCGCTGCATTTGTTTTGCATCGACGAGCGCGTATCCCCCATTTGGATCGTCACACTCCAGGCGAATTGCGATACCCTCAGCATCCGGATGCGCCCTGAGCACGGAAATGGCCTTCTCAGCGATCATGGGCAGGGAATCGCGCTCACGACGTATCCCCGCACCTGTTTTGCTGAAGATCAGCAGCGAGTCAAGAAGCTCGGTGGCTCCGTGCACGGCGATCTGAATGTCCGTGAAGAGGTCCATTCGCTCGTCGGATGAAAGGCTCGATGTGGACAGAAACTCCGCATTGGCATAGACCGCAGCCAGATAATGCCTGAGGTCGTGCGACACCGAACTCGCCATGCTGCCGATGGTCGCCAGCCGCTCCGCCTTCAGTAGAGCGCGATTCGTCTCAAGAATCTCAGTGCGCATCCGGGCAAACGCAGTGCTGAGCTCATGCACCTCTTTTGTGCCGTTTTCCTGAAGCCGATGCGAAGGATCGCCCATTCCAAAAGCGCGAACAGTGTGCGCCAGCATTTCCAGGGGCTGGGTAACAATGCGCGATAGAGCCATCATCAGGAGCGACCCGAGAAACACGGCGGCGACACCCAGCAGCAAAACCAGTTGATTGATCTCACGGGTCGCTCGATTCGCCTGCTCAAACGACTTGAGCACAACCAGCACGAGCGGACTTCCCGCTTCTCCCGAAAGATCTGTCTCGGTTGCAAGGAATTGCTCCCGGCCGAGCGAAATCTCAAAAATGTGTTCGCCGCTCGCCGCGGGTGCCGGATTTCTGACGAGCAACTCCTGCTGGTGCTGCGCCGACAGCGTACTCGCCAGAATGTTTGCACCGGCAAGAAAGGTTGCATCGTCTTCTGAAGCATGACTGATCAGGCGCAAGACATTGCTGTCAATTTGGTAGCCGCTGATTACGTATCCGAGGAGCGTCCCCCGGGTTTCGTCACCGAAGTAGAGTGGCCGAACCGATACATCGAATAACCTCTCGTCCGTGGTCACGTAGTGTTGCGAGGGTCGAGCTATGGTTTTCTCGAGTGCTATCCCAAGCGCGGTGGAGGGTGCCTTTCCCTGCGTATTCACAGTGAGTACGTGTCCATTCCTGTCTGCCAACCCAAACAGGTCGCTGCCGGCAACCTTCCATAAATCGAGCGCGCCATCGGCGATTGTGCGTTTGTCGTTGGTCGTCATCAATGCTTTGAGAATAGGCAGATTGGCGAGCAGCGCATTTTCGTGGTTCAGCGCGTCCCTGCGTTGACGCTGCAGATTTTGAAATGTGATCAACGAGCGGGCAAGGTCCGCCGATAGATCTTGCGTGGCCTGTTGGCGCACGCGGCTGCGGACGATAAGCAGACTGCCACCAGTGATCGTTGCAATCACGGCGACAAGTACCGAGACCAGCAGGACGCGAGTTCGAATGTTGTGGAAAGGCAGCATCAGTTCGCTTGCCTCTCAAGGCGCGAATTTGTAGCCGGCGCCATAGATCGTCTGAAGATGGTGTGGATTCGCGGGATCTGCCTCCAGCTTCTGGCGCAACTTCATGATCTGATTGTCGACCGTTCGTGTGGTGGGATAGGAGTTGTATCCCCAAACATCGCTAAGAAGTTCATCGCGGCTCAACACCCGCTCTGGGTTTTCTGTGAAGAATCGAAGCAGCTTGAATTCGTGAGCGGTCAGCGTGATCGGTCTTCCTTCCCTCCTGGCTGTCATCTTGCGAAAGTCGATCTCGCACTCTCCGAAAGTATAAGTNNTCGCGGGGGCTGAACGGCTTGGTAATGTAGTCCTCCGCGCCCAGCTCGAGTAGTAGCACCTTGTCGACGACTTCGCTGACGGCGCTAAGGATCAAGACCGGCGTGTCCGGCGAGATGCTTTTCATTTGCTTGCATGCATCACTCCCCGACAGTTTCGGCAGGATCAGGTCCAGCACCACAGCAACTGGTGAGCAGGAACGGAACAAGGCGACACCGGCCTGGCCGTCGGACGCGACTTCGATCCGATATCCCTGCTTGTGAAAGAGCCGGTCCAGAACTTTCTGCATGCGGATATCATCTTCAACAATCAGGATCGTACCTTGATCCTCAGTCATGGCAACACTCTTTCCTCCGATGGTTCGCAGGTGGCCCTCCTTGCAATCGTGCACCGAGCCAAAGGCATGTATTAACTTTCTGGTGAGAAATGACAATTCGATTACATTTCCTTCCAGATGGGGGAAAGCCTCAATCGCAGGCGGGGACCTGCCCTCCCATCATATCCAGCGCAAGGCTTGAAGACATCTAGTCAATTCCAGCGTGACAGTTTGGTTGATTCGTCGCGCATGAGATTTGATGGGCGCCAATGTTTCTGCTGCACATAATTTCATGCGCGAGGAGAAACGACGGTGCTTTCTGTTTGAGCGAGTCTCGGAGTCGGTGGTTTCCGATTACATCAATCTAAATCAGTACGCTTGCGCATACAGTGCTGTACTCGTTTTTGTGGCTGTCAAAACCTCCAGGAACTGGCGGAGCCAGAGGGTTCAATCATGAGGTTGCAAAGCACTCAATGTAAATCATTTAGAGTTCCCGATAACGGATCGGTAAACCCCTCGCCTTCAG
>PMXH01000120.1 GCA_003165855.1 Acidobacteriaceae bacterium
CCCAAAGACCGTGACGATCACCAAAACGAAGAGCAAACCCGAGAGCACAGGCACCAGCGGTTCATCGAAAAAATGCCAGGTGCCATTCAATAGCGGGGACACATTCAGCTTGTCGCCCCGGCTCGCGGCGGCAACCACCCGGATCCAGCCGATAGGACTCATCCCTTGACTAAATGTCCATCCCCACACCGATAGAAGCGCCACGGCACCGATCATCAGAGCTCGGGCGGCCAACTCCCGCTTTCTTGCCAACGCGATTTCGACACCCATCGCAACAAAGAGGCCCAGTAGGAAGGGAAACGATCTCGGCGTACTGAGTGGGGCCAAGCCGCAAAAAATTCCAGCGAGTGCAGCATAGGCAAAGGCCGAGCGCCATGACTCCTGCACTCGCATCGCACCCAACGTGCAAGCCAGCGAGAGAAGTTCGAGCGTGATGGTAATGGTGTCAAAGCGTCCGCTTGTAGCCCGCGCTCCCATCCCCTGCGACAACGCCACCAGCATCGCCGCGGCCGCCGGCGCTGCCGCAGAGCGATCCAATCGCCGGCTCACCCACGCGGCGGAAAAGACCGCCCCCACTGCGCCCTCAAATCCTAAAAGCCGCCAGCTCGTCGCCGACAGTCCAAACAGTTTTATTTCCCATGAACCGAGAAAGGAAATCATCGGACCGTACAGCAGATCGATCCGAACCGTGTGCGGGAAAGCCCCCATGACGGTCGCCACGGCTGGCCCTCCTCGCGCGGCCGCCAGCGCCGCCGAAGCATAGAAAATCTCATCCCACCACGGCAGCGGACTTCGAGGAAGAATCAAAAGAAGCAGAAACAGAGCCAATGCGGTGACCAGCCAGAAGATCCTCGATAGCCAGAGAACTGGCAGAACGCGGAGATCCTCTTTCATGTCCTCGAACCGGTTTCGCTTTGCGTGCTCCAGGTCATAAGTCGGTTCCGGTTCGCTCCAAAACCTCCGTTACCTCGCCCAGCGATGCTGTTGCACGGCTGCCCGCGCCGCGTTGCCGGATCACTTTCCGAACTACGTAGTGCGGACGCCCCTTCGCTTCTTCGTACACTCGCCCCACGTACTCGCCGATGATTCCCAGAAAAAAAAGATTTACACCGGAAAGAAATGTGATCGTTAGGACCAACGCGGTGAAACCCTGCGGCGCATGCAACCAAAACTTCACATACAGCGAGTAGATGGCATACAAGACCGACAACCCCGTAGCCGCAGCCCCGAATATCGCCGCCGCCCGCAGCGGCACGATGGAAAAAGCGAAGATCCCATCCGATGCCAGCTTGAGCAACCGCAGCGGACTGTACTTCGTGCGGCCCGCGCGCCGCGCCGCGCGTTCCACCGGCACCCCGATCTGCCGGAATCCCACCCACGTCCTCATGCCGCGCAGGTAGCGATGATGCTCCGGCATCCTGCGAATTTCCTGCACCACCCGTCTTGACATCAGCCCGAAGTCGCCCACGTCAAGCGGCAACTCAATCGACGAAAGAGCCGCCAACAGCCGGTAAAAAAGGTAGTAGCAGGCCCGCAACCACCATGCTTCCTTTCGATTCATCCGCTGCGCATACACCACGTCGTATCCCTGTTTATAAGCGTCCACCAAAACCGGAATCGCCTCGGGAGGATCCTGGAGATCCCCATCCATCAGCACCGTCACATCGCCGGAAACATAATCCAACGCTGCCCCCAGCGCGATCTGATGGCCAAAATTTCGCGACAGCTCAACCACCACCAGACGAGGATCTTTCTCCGCCGCCCTTTCCAGCAGTTCCCACGTGCCATCCGAACTGCCGTCGTCCACCACCACCATCTGATGCGGACCACCAGGCATCCCATCCAGCACGGCGCGCGTCCGGCGCAGCAATTCCGGCACCACCGCCTCTTCGTTGTAAACCGGAATCGCGACGGAAACACTTGGCTGCTCGCTCATTTCGTTCACCTAAATCTGCCTCTAGCCCCGGTTCTCCAATACAGCCATAACTGACGTGCCTAGAAATCGCTGCGGAAGCGGCTCCGCCCGCGCCAGCAATCCGAGCAGGGAATTCATCGCGCTCCCACGGGCATCGAACCCCGACTTGCCGTTGCTGCGCTGCATGCTCATCGCCTTCCGCAACAGAAGCAGCGGGACCAGCGGAAGCCCCCAGTATGTCGAGGCCCTCATCTTAAACCCGTTCCGTTCGCAGACTTCCTGCAAGTCGCCGATCGAGTACCGGCGAATGTGCCCCGCCGCCCGGTCGTAGTCGGAAAAAAAGAACTGGTGTGCCGGAACATTGATCAGGAGCGTGCCCGCTTCCGCCAGATGAAACTTCACCGATTGCAGAAACGCATCTTCATCCTCGATATGTTCCAGCACATCGAACAACAACAGCAGATCGAAATGACCGCGGAACTCCGGATGACGCTGGTGAATGTTGTAGCAATACAGCGGGCTTACGCGGCTAACGTTCTTCTGCAATGCGATCTCATTAAGCTCAAATCCCGCGACCGTAATCCCGTAACAATCCTCGAGGTCCCTCTGCACCAACCCGTTGCCGCATCCTATCTCGGCCGCGCGCTTCGCATTTCGGACCACCGGATCCGCCAGCCGCTTCATGACTTCAAACCGCCGCCGAATCCAGAAATGATCGCTGGTCGCAACCTCGAACCACCAATCTCCCATGTTTACCGGCATGGCAGCGGATAGATAGGCGACAGCGCGGTCTTGCGAGCCCATGGGAAGTCTTCTCTCGGAAAAAATGTTTGGGTCGCAGAATGATATCAGGAAGCAAGGTCGTCGAGAAACGCGATTCTGGCTCAAGTCAGACAAAAGTATGAAGATCAGAAGACCAGTCCAAACCGTGGTGCACACGATCAGAATTCCTGAGCAAACCGCACCCCCAACCAACCGAGTGGCCCATCAACTGAGAACGGATGTTCTACAATCCTTCCGTGCCCGTTCCCCGCGATCTCCGCGTCACTCTCGAAATGATCACATTGGAGCGGATTTTGACGGAAGGAATCTTGTTGGTGGCTCAGGATTCATGAGCGCTATCGGTGTTTTACACCAGAAGCTGGTATTCACCCGCAGAGTAGAAACTCTGGCGGCTTGGTTTGCCCAACTTGTCCCGCACGGGGCCCGTGTTCTCGACGTTGGCTGCGGCGATGGCCTGATCTCCGCGATTCTGCAATCCAAGCGTCCCGATCTCAGCGTCAGAGGGATTGACGTCCTGCCGCGCACCCACACCCACATTCCCGTCGACATGTTCGACGGCTCCCGCATCCCGTTCGGCCCCGAATCCTTCGATGTTGTTCTTTTTTCCGATGTATTGCACCACACCCCGGATCCCTCGGTCTTGTTACGCGAGGCGCGCAGGGTGGCTGCGCACAGCGTGCTCATTAAGGATCACAACCGAAACGGACTCGCCGCCGGCCCGCGCTTGCGCTTCATGGATTGGGTTGGAAATGCCAGATTCGGCGTCGCACTACCCTACAACTATTGGAGTGATCGCCAGTGGCGCACCGCTTGGCAAGAAATCGGACTTCACCCGGATCGGCTCATTACCAGTCTCGGCCTATATCCCTTCCCGGCCAACTGGATCTTCGAAGCGAAGCTTCACTTCGTTGCTTCGCTTACGAAATGCGCACCGCTCTCCAGTGCGCGTTAGGAATGATCGTCAGGAATGAGCCGAAGCTCGATGGAATCACCGTCTATGCAGTGTCCAGCGTTATTTCCGCCGCAGTCCCAGCACGCTCATGAAGAAGCTGGCAAAAATGGTTTGCGCTCCCAGGGTCAGGCACAATGCCGCCGGAATCACGATGCGCATCGTATGGGAATAATCCAGCGCGCCGAAGTTCTGCGCTCCCCAACTGCTCACCGCATAGACCGAAGCGGCAAATCCCATTATCGTGAGAAGCGCCCCAATGCCCAGACCCACCTCCAGCGTGACATAGCGGAACAGCCTGTCTAAGCCCGGATCGGCAGGCAACAATCCTTCCGAGATCGCAAACACCTTCGTGAACACCGCGAACCCGACGGCCTGAAATCCCAGCATCACGAAGGCCGCGGCATACACCAGCGTGTGAACGTCGAATCTGACGTTCCCCACCACCCTCGGTGCAGGCAACAACCACGCACCCAACAGCGTTCCCATCAGCATCAGCGCCATCCCCGGATACAGAAACAACCAGCGCGGGCTGTA
>PMXH01000285.1 GCA_003165855.1 Acidobacteriaceae bacterium
CCAACGTCGTTATGCAATCAAACCGGGCAGTAAGCCCGGTGAGGAACCTGCTTTCCCAGCGGCGTCATCCCTAAATTGTCATCCTGAGCGAAGTAAGTGCTCCGCGAAGCGAAGCACTTACGCAGTCGAAGGATCCCTACCCTCTCAACCACACCAGAATCGCTGCAACTTCGGCGGCCAACGACTAACGACCAACGACCGACGGCGGTTTTAAAAATACTTTCCCGCCATCCTCTGCCACAGCGGCCAGTCATGCTTCGAATTATCCCCGTAAACGTCCAGCCAGTGTGGAATCGCCTTGCCATTCAGGATCGCCGACAACTTCACATTCTGGTCCAGGCACATATCCCAATCTGCCGACCCCAGCACAATCTTCATCTGCCGGTAGCGGCTCAAGAACCAATCATCATTCTGATTCGGCAAATAATCCGGCGGGCAATTGAAATAACAATCGTCGTCATAATATCCATCCAAAAATTGATGGATATCGAACGCCCCGCTCATGCTCACGCAATGCGTCACCACGTCGGGATGCTTCAATGCAAAATTCACCGCGTGATACGCCCCAAAGCTGCACCCGGTCACCGCCAGCCGCGGCGTCTGATTCTTCCACCGGATAAACGGCGCCAGTTCATGCACAATGTAGCGTTCATACTGCAAATGCCGCAGCACGCGCACCTTGGGATGCACGCTCTTGTTGTACCAACTCTCGGTATCGACGGCGTCCGGGCAAAACACCTGCAACTCGCCGCGCTCAATCTTCGGCGCAAGCACTCCAATCATCCCCCGGTCCTCATACTCGAAGAACCTTCCCATCGAGGTCGGAAACACCACCAACGGCGTGCCGGCATGCCCAAACACCAGCGCCTCCATGTCCCGATTCAGTTCCTGGCTGTATCCCTTGTGATATTCGCGATTCATTCTTCGGCAGTCCCAACAGACGCAATATCTTACCTGAACCGCGGGTCATTAAGCGTTTAAGTGAGACCTGAATTTTAGGGGAAGACTGAGGAATAAAACTACTTGATCCCAGCCCCGAAGGGGCGGCAAGGGAAAGCCCGGCACGGTAGTGCCGGGAAGAGATGGGAAAGGTGGAACCAGTCCCGTACCGGACGGCACGATATGCCACTGCTACTTGCTCGATCCTACTCTTGTGCTCACCCCACTCATTCCCATCGCCCCCAAAATGATATCGTGATACGAGACATGTCGTGGACGTTTCCCAAACTCGTCTCGCGTTCCGCCCCTGTCATACTCCTCATCCTTACGCTCGCTGCCGCCATTGCCTTCGCAGCCGTCAGCCATCTCGTCTCCCGCTTCACCGCCGATCAGCAGGCCCGCGGCCGTACGCTCTACGCCCAAGGCCTCGCCGACGCCGGTGCTTCCCGCTACGACGACGCTATCGCCGCGTTCCGTGCCGCCCTCACCTGCGATCCCACCAACTCTCAGTACCAGCTCAGCCTGGCTCGCGCTCTGCGCGACAGCAACGATCCGCGCCGTCTCGATGAAGCCGAATCCTATCTCGTTGCTCTCTGGCAGCGTTCCCCCCAGGACGCCGCCGTCAATCTCGCGCTTGCCCGCGTCGCCGCCCACCGCGGTTCCATCGAAGACGCCACCCGCTATTACCACAACGCCATGTACGGAGTCTGGAACTCTGATCCCGACTCCAGCCGCAGCAAAGCTCGCATCGAACTCATCCAGTTCCTGCTCAAGAAAGGCGCCCCCGACAAAGCCGAATCGGAACTCATGGCCCTGGCCACTGCCTTGCCGCCCGATCCCGCCTCGCATCTGCAGGCCGCGCAGCTCTTCGCGCAGGCGGGGGACTATGCCGGCACACTCGCGCAGGACCGCGAAGTTCTCGCCCTCGATCCTGCCAACCTTTCTGCCCTGGCCGGAGCCGGTGAATCCGCCTACCGCTCCGGCAACTACGCCACCGCCCAACGCTATCTGCAGGCCGCAGTCAATGCCAATCCCGAGGATGCCAACTCTCGCCAGCTTCTCGCCACCTCCGACCTGATTCTCCGCACCAATCCTTTCCACAGTCACATCTCCGACGCCGAACGCAACCGCCGCATCACCACCGCCTTCGCCCAGGCCGGAGATCGCCTCACCGAGTGCGCTCAGCAGCGTGGCATCAACCTCAATACCACCCCATCCCCGCTTTCCAGCCTGCAATCACGCTGGACTGCCGCCAAACCAGATCTAGCCCGCCTCCGCTCTCCCGGAGAAACCGATCTCCCCGACACCATCATGGATATTGTCTTCCAAATCGAAAATCAGACTGCCGATACTTGTGGTCCGCCGCAAGGCATCGACCTCGCATTGCTCTTGATTTCTCAGAAACGCGAGGCCGCCAGCCAATGAGTCATCTTGCCTCTGCCAACACTTCTTCGGCGCCTTTGCCGCAGACTCCGTCAACGCGATTTCAAACTCCACGTCGCTTGTTCTCCAGTCTCGAAGGCGTCTTCAACGACGAAGTATTCTTCCTTATTCTCTCCGTCTTCATCGGCATCTTCTCCGGACTAGCCGTCGTCTGCTTCCGCCTGGCCATCGATTGGATGCACCTCGCCCTGCTTGGTCCGCTCCCGCAAACCCACAGTTGGCGCTTGTTTGCCGTGCCCTCGCTCACTGGCCTGGTTGTCGCCGTGCTCGTGCTGCGCGTGTTCCCCGGCATCCGCGGCAGCGGCGTCAACCAGACCAAGGCCGCGCTCTACATCTTCAACGGCTTCATCCCCTTCCGCACCGCCATCGGAAAATTCATCTGCGCCGCACTCGCCATCGGTTCCGGTCAATCCCTCGGCCCCGAAGATCCCGCTCTCCAGATCGGGGCCAGCATCGCCTCCGCTCTCGGACGCCAACTCCAAATTTCTCGCGAAAAGCTTCGCCTCATGGCTCCCGTTGGTGCCGCCGCCGGCCTGGCTGCGGCTTTCAACGCTCCCATCTCCGCCGTCCTTTTCGTGATCGAAGAGGTTATCGGGCGCTGGAGCGCCGGCATCCTCGGCTCCGTCGTGCTCTCCGCCGTCTCCAGTGTCGTCATCGTGCGCTGGTTTCTCGGCAGTGAGCCGCTCTTCCGTATTCCCGTCACTACCTTCAAGCGTCCCACCGAACTCATTGCCTACGCTTTTCTCGGCATCGTCGGCGGCCTGGCCTCCGTCGCATTCGCCAAGTCGATCGGCTATCTGCGTCCTCGCCTCAAGGCTCTGCCCCGCTGGACGCAATATTTTCAACCTGCGCTCGCCGGACTCCTCGTCGGACTCATCGCCTTCCTCGGTTTTCCGCAAATCATGGGCGCTGGCTATGATTCGATGGACCAGGCCATGCACGGACAGTACGCCTGGAAAATCCTTGCCATTCTCGCCGTTCTCAAGATCCTCGCTACCACCGTCTCTTTCGTTAGTGGCACTCCCGGCGGCATGTTCGCTCCTACGCTTTTCATCGGAGCCATGCTCGGAGGCGCCGTCGGCGACCTCGAGCGTATCTTCTTCCCTCACCTCACCGGATCTACCGGAACCTATGTCCTGGTCGGAATGGGCGTCCTCTTTGCCGGATTCCTCCGCGTCCCCATGACCTCTGTGTTCATGGTGCTCGAAGTCAGCGGCAACTACGAGATCATCGTGCCCGTCATCGTCGCCAACACCTTTTCTTACCTGATCTCGCGCAGCCTCCAGCCTGTTCCCCTCTTCGATATGCTTACGCGCCAGGACGGCCTCATCCTGCCCTCGCTCGAAGAGGACCGCGAAGAAACCATCCTCCGCGTTGAAGATGCCATGCTCCCCGTTCCCGCCACAATCTTGAACGCGCAAGAATATGTCGATGCCAACGCCCGCCGCATTCAGGATTCCCCCGACTCTACTTTCCTCGTGCGCATGCATCCCAGCGGATGGAACATCATCAGTCGTGACCAACTCCAGCGCCTCTTCCAGGAAGGCAAGGGCGAACTCACGCTCAGCTCCGTTCTCTCCGCTCAGTCACTGCCCAGTCTCTACCCCGATCTCCCTCTCGATTCTGCTCTCCGCTACGTGAACGATTATCCGCTCGTCCCCGTAGTCAATCGCGCCAACTTCCGCCAGTTGGAAGGCGTCATCTCCCGCGACTCAGTGTTCAAAAAGTACGGCAGCGGGCGCGCCATTGAAGTGACCAGCCCAAACTGACCCGCTCCGATTTTGCAGCCGACCACCACCCCTTGACTTCCACCTTCACGCCATCAAAAAACCCGCCCCTTGCGGAGCGGGTCACATGCGATAGCGCATACAGATTCCTACTTGCCGAACAATCCTCTATCCACTCCCACGCCGGTGCACAAATCGTAGCCGGTGGTTGCGCTGTGCGTGCCGCAACTGCCGGAAGTGATATCGGTAAAGTCGCTGGTGTTGCTCATGTTGGTGTAAATTTCCGTGTTCTCCGCGTTGCTGCTGGTGTTAAACGTCCCCGCGTTGTTGATGATTCCAGCCAGCGAGGGTGAGGCCACGCTGGTGCCATACACTTCCAGCCATCCTCCGTAGCAGTTGGAGTTATACACTGCCACCGGCGAACCCCCGCTGGAGTCAAACGAAAGATCTGGCGTGCCCCGGTGCGTTCCTACTACACCCGAGACTCCACTCTGAAACGACGGTCTGGACTCGTATCTGCTCGTGCCGCCTCCTCCATCGCTCCACGCCGTCTGGTTCGTGTAATTGCCCCCGCTGCGATTCACCTGCGTCCCGCCGGCCGAAACCACATCCACCGAGGAACTCGGGTAGATCACTCCCGGAGAGTCTCCGGCCGAGGCAAAATACACTACGCCGGACTGCGTGAAGTAGTGGTCTGAGCTGGTTTCGCCGCTGGTCTCGCTTCCTCCCCAGCTCATCGAAACCTCGCCCTTTCCACCATTCGCTGCGATATAGGAATTAGCCGCCGTCACCGCCGTATAGAGCGCACTGTTCGAGGACGAAGCCGCTTCCATCAGGATGATCTGCGCATTCGGCGCCATCGCGTGTGCCCATTCGATGTCGAGCGATTCCTCTCCGTTCCATCCGTTGCTGCATCCATTCGGAGGCTTTGTACCACTGGCATACTTCACGGCAAAGTTCGGCGCAGGCAGTCCGAACTCCGTGGAGAAGGTCGCCAGATCCGCCGCCGCGCTGGGATAATCGTACGCATCCACGATGACGATCACTCCGCTGCCTCCCGTCGGCACTTCGGTGGCAGTTGCGATCGGGCATCCGCTGATCGGAGCGGACACCACGTCGTACACGCAGCCCAGCGACGCCGGCGTTTCTCCTCCGGGATTGGCTGCTGGCCTAATCGCACCGTCGGGCGCATAAATGATGTAATTGGTGTGCATTCTTACGCCAACGTCCTCGGGTTTTTCGATACTCGAATCCGGAACGATGCCGTTGCCCCGCCGAACCTGCGCGGAGACTAGGCTTGCGGCGGCGAGCGCGACGATAGTCAAGACGATTCGTTTATCCATTTCATCCTCCTGATTGGCTTCAATAAGTGATTCGAAAACGACCCCTCACTTTAGGAGCGCCCATGCCCATCCCGAGCGACCGCACGCCGTGAAGAATAGAGCGACACGATTCTGAATGTGCCTCTGATTCCGAGTCAATATCCAAATGTCCTTCTCACTCTTCTGTTCGGTTTTCGTAAATCCCATTTTGGGGCAACATTTTGGGGCAACAAAAAACCCGCCCCTTCGCGGGGCGGGCTGCTTCCACAAACTGCCGGTTAACTATTGGCCGGTTTGGCAGACGGTGGTGAACGGGAAACCTTGGAAACTCCACCAATTGTTCACGGACGTGGAAGGGGTCTGCCCAAAGTATTTCAAGAAGACCAGATCCTGTACGTGATAGGAGTAACCGCCCAGGGTGTAGATGTGATCGCCGTAGTCCGCTTCGCCTTCCAGCGGGTCGCCGTCTTCCAGAATGCCGCCACAAGCGCCCTGCGTGTTGTCGATGTACGGGTCGTCGATCCACTCGCCTACTTCGTGAGACAACGCCGAAACGTCGGACGAGAATACTTCGCGGGTCGTCGATTGTCCCATGAACGAGAACTGGGAGTAGGTCTGCGGAGAAGACGCGCTGCCGTATGCGTCGTGGAAGCCGCCGATGCAGCATCCGCCGAAATTGCTCGTCTCCGAAAGATAGACGTTATAGGTGATGAAAATCGCAAGGGAACTGGGCGTGATCTGCGGGTAGTGCTTAATCCAGGTCGGCGCCTCGGTGGTGAACCAGTTAAAGCTCACGATTCCAAGCGTTCCCGCAGGACCATAGGACGACGTACCGGTCGTTCCATCGGCCGCAGGTACCTTAACCGTAAGCGTCGGCAACACCGTCGGCGTTCCAAGAATCAGATGGTAGTCGGTGTTGGTCATTACGTCGGTCCAGAAGTTGCCGCGCTGAAAGGCATCTTCATACTGGGTTGTGCCGATATCGGTGCCGCCCTGCACGTAGTCGACGCTGCTCTGGAAGATCGGCGAAGCTATCGTCTGATTGACCGCGGAGTCGCCGCTACCGATCGGCTTCGTAGGATCAAAGACTTTCGTCGTGGTGCCTTTGGTAAAGCCGAACTTTACCGGAATGATGTACACCGGAACCGTGGTGGTAGTGTTGGTGGCCGACGGATCCGTGCCCACCATCACGAAGTGATTGGTCTTGCCCTGGTACACGAAAGTGCCGTTCCAGGTGGTCAGTGCTGTGGTTGGTACTGCATTCTGATCGAAGTGCGGAGTGGGGTGCTTGAACATAGGTTTTTGAGTGGACTGTTCCTGGGCGAAAGCGGCGGCGGCCAAGCTGGCTACCACCAGAAGCGCAGCAAATGAGCTGAGCGCAGTAAATCGTTGCTTCATGTGCATAGATCTCCTTAGAGTCGTTGACCGCAGTGTCTTTGATAACGTCAGCGCTTACAAGTCTTGAACCCACAAAAGGCTTGAAGTTCCAGAGTCAATGGAAGCAGGGGACAACAAGATCGGATGATTCTCTTCACATTGCCTTTGCGTGTCAACTGTGAAAATTCCTGCACTCCCTAACTTTCTTCTCATGCCTCACCGCAGAATCCCCTCGCTTTGGCCGTCCGCACAACCGCAAACTTTTAAACGCGAAATGAACCACAGCCGCACGCTCACTGCGCGCCGGACCGCTTATACTCGCTATATTTAACGATCTCTTTCACGTGCACTCCCCCGGTCTTAAATTGCAGAGTGTCATCCGACCGCGTGTACGCGGGAAGCCAGTAGCGCCCATCCACTTCTTGGCGATACGTCACGAACGTGGGCCGCAAATCCTGCGGCTGCTTCTTCTTTACCCGCACTTGGTCCGGACCACTCTTGCCGCACAGCTTCACGATCTGGAAATCCTGCGCGTCCACCCAGATCCGCCCTTCAAAATACCGTTTGCCTTTCTCTTCTTTTTTCTTCGGCTCCACGTGAAACTCGTACGTATCAAGGTCGTCAACATGCTGCTGCCCGGCATAAGTCAGGTTGTACTGCGGCAAATCCTCGCTCGTCAGCATGAGGGGCATAAAGACGCGAATATCTTCCATGTCTTCCTGCGTGAGTTGAACCCCTCGCAACGACGGCTGCGCTGCGAACGTCACTTGCTCCACCCGCCTGCCTTTCTCGCCGTAGGAAACAGTTGTCACTTCATGAAACTCTCCCGTCACATCTTTCCCGTTCAGCGTCTGTACCAGCACATCCTGCTTGTAGGTGTAACGAAGCCGCGCTTCCTTCGCCGCCGCCTCGGCCACGCCCAACTTCTGGACCACTTCCTGCACGCTCATCGTCTTCGGTGCAGCGAGATCCAGCGGGCCGTTGCCCTCTTCGCAACTGGTCTGCCCCCACAACCCGGCAGGCAGCAAAAGAACATAAACATAGAAGAGAACCGTGTACCATTTCATGCAGTGCGCCTCCTTGCCACCTCTCGCGCGCCGGAAACCATACACCCCTGGTTCCGGGTGCGCAAGTCCTGCGACGATGCGCCCCTGCAGGTTCCAGAGTGCCAACCTTCCACATATGTGCAAATCCTTGCTCCTGGCCTCTATCCGCCTGCCCTAACTCGAATCCCACCTGTTCCGGTTTGGTATGCGGATTGCCCTTACTACGGCGGAAGCCGCGCTGAGCGGACTCCGCCAGTTCTTTCACACTGTAGGCAATTTCCCCCGGGATAGGATCAAAATTATGAAGACCGCGATGTTCGCTCTTTGTTTTCTTTGTGCTACCGCATGCTTCGGACAAGTTGCCAGCTCCATCAGCAGCACGGCCCAGCCCACCACTGTTCCCGATCATCCCCAGCACGCTTCCCAGCATGCCATGGCGCAGGAGTCCAGCCTCCTCGACTCGAATCCCTACAGCTATTCCCAGGGCGAGCGTCCGCTGGCGGAATTCGTCTCTGCCCCCGCGCGTGAGACTCCTCTCGGTGACATCGCACGCGCTTACAAGAAAGAACACCCCGCCACTGCAAAAGCCGTCAAAGCGCTGGAACAGTAAGTCCGTAATTTCTCAGCCTGTG
>PMXH01000588.1 GCA_003165855.1 Acidobacteriaceae bacterium
ATGCGCGTCTGCCCGCCCACCAGCACCACTTCATTGATCTTGCTGGTCTCCACGCCCGCATCTTTCATGCACTGCTTGCACGGTCCCACCGACCGCTGAATGATGTCTTCCACCATCCCTTCCAGCTTCGCCCGCGTCAGCTTCTTCACCAGATGTTTCGGCCCGCCGGCATCCGCCGTAATAAACGGCAGGTTGATCTCGGTCTCCATCGTGGTCGAAAGCTCGATCTTCGCCCGCTCGGCCGCATCGCGCAGCCTCTGCAGCGCCATCTCGTTGCCCTTACCGCGCAGGTCGAGACCTTCATCCTTCTTGAACTCATCGATCAGCCAGTCCACGATCCGCTGATCCAGGTTGTCGCCGCCCAGGTGCGTGTCACCGTTGGTGGCCTTCACCTCAATCACGCCCTCGCCCACTTCCAGAACCGAGATGTCAAAAGTCCCGCCGCCAAAATCGTAGACGGCAATCATCTCGTCCTTAGTCTTATCCAGACCATAGGCCAGCGCCGCCGCCGTCGGTTCGTTGATGATGCGCTTCACTTCCAGCCCGGCAATCTGCCCGGCATCTTTCGTAGCCTGCCGCTGCGCGTCGTTAAAGTAAGCCGGCACGGTGATCACCGCCTCGCTCACCTTTTCGCCCAGATAGTCTTCCGCCGCCTTCTTCAGCTTTTGCAGAATCAGCGCCGAAACCTGCGGAGGCGTGTACTCCTTGCCCTGCGCCAGCACGGCCACATGGTCGCCCGACTGGACAACCTTATAGGGCACCATCTTGATCTCTTCCGTCACTTCGTCGAAACGCCGCCCCATAAAGCGCTTGATCGAATAAACCGTATTCTCCGGATTGGTGATAGCCTGCCGCTTCGCCACCTGCCCCACCAACCGCTCCCCAGTCTTGGTAAACCCCACCACGGACGGAGTAGTCCGCCCTCCTTCTTCATTCGCGATCACTTTAGGCTCTCCGCCCTCCATCACCGCCACGCAAGAATTGGTCGTCCCAAGGTCAATCCCAATAATCTTGGCCATAATCGTCTCCTGTTGTCTTTCCTGATGCACATAAGTGCTTTGTAATCAATGCGCTTATGATTGCCAACAACCCCATGCTAAGACCTGAGTGGAATGTTGTCAAGGTTTAGATGCTGTTGCTGAGGAGGAAGTTGCGGACAATGGGAAGGGATCGTGTGGGGACGGCAGCCCTCGGCCGCCCATGCCGAGCAACGCTCGGCTTGCTCTTGCTTGCGGCCTTCAACGTGAGCCGCGTCGCTTCTCATGCTGGCCGGCTAACCTCGAAGACGAGGGTGACTGCCAGAAGGCCGCAGGAGTGATTCTGCGTTATACTCTCGGCGTCTCCGATCCGTATGTCTTGGGTGAAGGCAACGTGAAACACCATACTTCCCTGTCGCTAATCGCGCTGCTTCTGTGCTGCCTAACACCGCCCCTCCTCTCGCAGAATCCTCAACCGGCGAATCGCGGAGAGCAGCTTCTCTCGTGTGGCGATTGGGCAAAGCTCTCGATGAGAATCGACACCCCTGAAGACCTAGACAGGTGGCTCAGTGCGAGGCAGGGCAATGGCCTCGCCACGGACGACCCAAAGCAAGTTGTGGAGACCGTTAAGCTGCCGTACTTGCGTGGCTTGCAATATGGCTACCTCGCCGCCTTCGAGGATAGCTACAGGGCCGTGCACTCCGGATATGGCTACAGGTTGCGCTCGGAATCCAGCGAAGGCCCCGACAACGAACTGCCTGCGACATGGAGCACCTCGTTCCTTCCGCGCCCCGCCATGCCACTGGCTAACTTCGTGAGCGCGATAGACGGCTTTTGTGCCAGCCCCGACCACGCGCACAAGGACGTGGCAGAAGCCGTAATCGCCGTGCTCAACGAACAGGATGCCTGGGCCGATAGGATCGGGCAGGAAGGGAGAAACGAATTGTTCGTCAGTTTCGGATGCTCGCAGTACCGCGATCATCCGAGAACCTCGTTTGTCGATGGCTACAGGGACGGCCAGCGCATGTTCTGGATGCTCCTAAGAAAGGCAGGACTACCAGACAGAATTCCCGCGTGGAGGGATCTTCTGGCAGGGCTTAACACTCATCAGTTTGAACTTCCGGCGGGCAAAGAGCTAAGCTCGGCAGTCCACGACTTCTGCGCGGACGCAAAGAATAAAGACATAACTTTTGTGTTTGCGGCCAAGATAGCTGCGCTGCAGGCCCGCGGCGAGAATGAAGCCGCTGACTCACTCCTCAAACCTTACTACTGCAGCGACCTACCAGCAGTGTGGGCAAATGGGTGGCAGATGAAGGGCCAAACATGCCTAGGAGTAATTGTGTTTCTAGCGACCAAACCAGCGCTGGAGAAGCCGCTCAGTTACATGGTTGGCATTATCAACGCCTCGCAGAGTAACGTCGAGGTTGACTGGTCGCAATGGTCTTTAGCTTGGAAGGACAAGAAGGAAGACAAACTTAGCCCCGCGCTTGACCCAGACAGGGTTGCCCACTCAATCGAGCGACGCTCGACCATCGCAGCATCGCTTGCAGCCTTCGGGGCCTCGATGTCGGCGAACACACCGCAAAAGGCCGTCATAACCGGGCCGCAGGGCACCAGCACCGTGGCTATTTACCCGCAGCCGGGTCAGGCTGCCGCCGCCGCGTCGCAGGCTGCCGCCACGACCGCAAGGCCCGGAATGGAGCTTGCGAGCACGCTCTCCGATTCGTCTCTGCGGCGGACCACGCTGTTTCCTGGCAAGGAAACCGGCGGCAGAATGGTGTATTTTGGAAAGCCGAAAAATAACGCAGAACTATCAGTAGAAGTGCGCATACCCGGCCTGCCGAAGTTCTCGATCCCGGTGAGCGATGTCACCCATCAGTGAATCAGGCTAGGCGGCGCCAGTAACTGCATCCTCTTCGACGAACGCAAGCTTTCCGTCCACGACCTTCCACAGGCCGTACTGCGGGTTCACGCTCATCACGTAGACGTCAGTGTGTCCCGTGAATATCTCCAAAGCATAACTTTCTGCCTTCATCTGGTCAGCGAACGCATTTACAAGTGGCCCCTGACGGCGCTGTCTGGTGAAATTAGCAACGACGAATGCACTCTCTGGATTGTTCCGGTCGATCCCTCCCGCCAACATCTTGTCTAAGATTGCCCGCCGAACCTGCTGAGAGTTCATGTTTCCTCCATACTCCAGGCATTTCCTTCCCAATCTTAACCGAGGGGCCTGCACCAAGAGCGCGCACCAAGCTTCGCGTCTGTTGACAATTGTGGTCCTGGCCCATGCTTCGCGCACCTTGCGAAAAACGTGGGATTCCACGGTCCCATCCCTCTGGGGATTTTGTTGATTCACCCCACTCTTTCCCGTACCCTTAAAACCCAAGCAGCCAACCATGACCATCGAAATCCGCGACGCAGCCTTGGAGGCAGAATCCGAAAGCAACTCCAAGCCACCGGCTCCAGCAGCGTCGGGGAAGTGCCGCTCCGCCTGCTCGAAGCCACCTCACCCCTGTCATCCTGAGCGGAGTGGCTGCTTCGCGCTTCGCGAAGCAGCCGCGCAGTCGAAGGATCCCTACCCGCGGGCAGTGACGCCGACCCCGCAGGGAGTTTCCACCACTGCCCCGGACTGCGCCGCGAGAACTCCCTCAGTCGTCATCGTCAGCCCAGCGTGCAAGGGATCCTTCGACTGCGTTGTCGCTCGCTTCGCGACCGCCAACTCTGCTCAGGATGACAAAAGAGGCGCTTGCACGCGAGTCAAAACCGCGCTAGGGTTGTAGGCATATGAGCGACCTGCGCAGCCAGATCGACAGCCTCTCCCCTGCGGAGAAGGCGGACCTGCTCGATACGGTCTGGGAAAGCCTGGAAGCAGACTCCGCATCACTGACGGAGGCGCAACGGGCGGAGCTTGACTACCGCATCGCCCGCCATGAGCAGAACCCCTCCGATGTCATTCCGTGGCAGTAAGTCAGGGCGGGCCTGTTTAAAAAGCCGTGACTCTCCCGGTCGTCTGGACCCCAGAGGCAAATGAAGATTTGCTGGAAGCGCGGGCGTGGTATGACAACATTCGCCCAGAACTTGGGAGCGTTTCGCCCGGGCAGTCGAAGCCACGGTTGAATCAATCGCTGAACATCCACGGCAATTTCCTGTCGTCCACCGGAATCTTCGCCGCGCTGGGGTGTGGCGCTTTCCGTATAGCGTATTCTTCGAGTTGCAAGAAGATCGGATCGTGGTAATCGCCTGCTTCCACGGCAGACGCAACCCGAGACGCTGGCAATCGCGGTACCCCGATTATGACGAGGAAAGATGAGCAAGATGCCGCGCACGACGCCTGGTTTCGCGCCAAGGTGCAGGAAGCGCTAAGCGATCCCCGGCCCGCCATCCCGCACAAAGAGGTTGAAGCGCACTTTGCAAAGAGAAGAGCCGCCGCGATAGCTCCCCCCCCCCGCACTTAGGGCTGAAGAGATAGCGCGCAAAACAAAACGCCCCAGACTCTTTCGAGTCGTGGGACGTATGTCGATCAGCCCTCCCCCAAGTGCTGCTCAATCAGAAGACTAAACGGAAGCCGCACATTGGTAAATGGCTAGTTCGGGCTACTACCAGCACGAAGGTAACCACCCGCGGGCGATCCGGAACGCGCGTGATCATCCGGGACTGTTACTTCACCGGAATCAAATCGAACTTCCCCGACGATTCCTCATAGAACAGCGCGCCCTCTTTCGCGTCGCCGCCGCTCCAGTGTTTGTGTCCACCGGGGACGCGTAGGAAGTCACCCGCGGCTACGCGCTTTTCGCCCGCGTCGTCCTTGTACAAATATGCGCCCTTCACCACGACGATCCAGACATCGTTCGTGTGGGTGTGCATTCCGGAATCCTGTCCCGGATCGAACTTGGTGAAAGTGGCGTGCGCTCCCTTGTCGGCGTCGCCCCAGATTTTAGCCATGGACACACCCTTCACCCTTGTCGTGTAATTTGCCTGATCCGAGGAGACATAAACGACTTTCTTCATTTCGTTCTGCCCGTGGACCCTCCCCACGGACCACGCGGCGATCATCGCCGCCACCACTCCGACTACCAAAAGTGACCGTTTCATTCAATTCTCCTTTTTCCGTTGCCGTCTCTGATTGAACCCCAAGGCCCACGCATCTTACACCCGGCAGGCTTCCAGGGCGCTCGGTCGCCCTCCCTGGCATCCGGCCTGTCTTTATTGACATGTTTACCACATGAAAGTATGCTCATAGCATGTCAAAAATGATCCAGCTGCGCAACGTGCCGGATGCCCTGCATCGCAGCCTGAAAGCGCGTGCCGCTATGGCTGGCATGTCGCTCTCGGATTACCTGCTCACAGAGATCAAGGAGATCGCGGAGCGGCCGACGCTGGCGGAATTACGCGACCGCCTGCACGCGCGCAGGGCGGTTACGATTTCGCTCGACACCGCGCGCCTGGTAAGAGAAGAGCGTGAGACGCGGTGATCGTCCTGGACGCGTCCGCGGCAATTGACTGGCTGCTTCAGACCGCCGTGGGACAAGAAATTGAGGACCGAATTTACTCGCGCGGCGAATCTCTTCACGCTCCGCATCTCCTGGACCTTGAGGTGGCGCAGGTGCTGCGGCGGCTGGTGCGGGAAGCGGCGGTTTCAGGACCGCGCGCCGATCAGGCAATCCAGGACCTACTCGATCTGCGCGTAACGCGCTATCCTCATTTCGTTTTTCTGCCACACATTTGGCGGCTCCGGCATAATTTGTCGGCCTACGATGCGGCCTACATCGCACTCACCGAAAAACTCGGCGCCACGCTAATTACACGTGACATCCGGCTCGCTTCTGCTTGCGCCCGTGCGGTGAGCATCGAGCTATTTTGAATGCCTTCCTATGCGGGTCTTCCCCGTCAGCGTAAGCCGGACCGCGGCCCACCTGTTCCCGCCGAAAGCCTACTCAATCTCCGGCGTCCACAACGGCTCTCCACCC
>PMXH01000211.1:0-4829 GCA_003165855.1 Acidobacteriaceae bacterium
TCTTCCAGAAGCTTCTCGACTTCGATGGCAGCCATGCAGCCGCTTCCGGCGGCGGTGATGGCCTGGCGATAGCGGCGGTCCTGCACATCTCCGCAGGCGAATACGCCGTGGACTTTAGTTCGCACATAGCTGTGCGTCTTGAGATAGCCGTCCTCGTCGGTGTCAAGCTGGCCTTCGAACATCTTCGCGTTGGGATCGTGCCCGATGCCGAGAAACAGCGCGCTGGCGGGGAAGTCCCAGACCTTGCCAGTNNTCTTCGACCACCGTATCGGTAAGGAACTGGATCTTTTCGTTATGTTGGGCACGCTCCAGCATGATCTTGGAAGCGCGGAAACTGTCGCGGCGGTGGATGAGCGTGACCTTGGTGGCAAAGCGAGTGAGGAACAGAGCCTCTTCCATAGCGGAGTCTCCGCCGCCGATCACCACGATTTCTTTTCCTGAGAAGAAGAAACCGTCGCACGTAGCGCAGGAAGATACACCATGGCCGATGAGCTTCTGCTCGTTGGGCAGGCCGAGCCAACGGGCGGAAGCACCGCTGGCGATGATGAGCGCTTGAGCGTGCACCTGTTGCTTGCCGAGATGGAGCAGGAACGGACGCTGGCTGAGGTCCGCGCTGGTGAGGTGGGCCATGCGGTATTCGGCCCCGAAACGTTCCGCCTGCTTGCGCATGTTCTCGATCAGTTGCGGCCCCATAATTCCCTCGGGAAAGCCAGGAAAGTTCTCCACCAGCGTTGTGAGAGAGAGCTGGCCGCCGGGCTCGTGGCCCTCGACCACAAGAGGTTTTAGATTGGCGCGCGCTGTGTAAAGGGCAGCGGTGTGTCCGGCGCAGCCGGAACCGATGATGACGACGTTACGAGTTTCGCTCATGATTTGCTAGCCGTTAGATTGCGAATTTTAGATTTCGATGCATGGGCTGCTTCGAGTGCCAAAAACCAAATTTGACCATTATCTTCACTTCAAAGGTTTGGCGGCAGGCTTGGCAGATTTCGGTTTTGCCGGACCTGCAGTGGGGATCTGCGACAGTTCCGCGGGCACCATGTGCCGGACGCCGAGCAGGCTGCGATAGTCAGCCAGCACTTCGGAGGCACTGCGGAATAACGGTTCGTACGCACTCTGGTTCGGCGCCGGTCCATTGTCGGCGCCACTGCAGCGGGCCAGCGCTACCGAAGACTTCCCGAAACGCTCAAGCCGGATGCGGCTGGCGGGAGTGTTGGCCGCAAGCATGGTGGCCGCGCTGCTGATCGAGGAAGCGCTGTCTTCCATCGAGACCTGGATCAACTCTTTGGGGTCGCGCACGTGCAGCACGAGCGTCTCGACCATATTCTGTCCATCGTTGCTAAAGGAGTACTGAACGCTGGAAAACAGCGCTTGCACGGAGAATTCTCGGCGGATGCGAACGTAGCGGGCGACCGACGGCTCGTCCGACACTTGCGCGCTTTGCCCGGATTGCAGCGCAGGCTGAAGCGCTGGCTGCAGAAAGTTCGGCGCATCCGTCAGCGTAGAGAGGCCGTGCGAGATTTCGAAATCCGGACCGAACAGGGGCTGCTTGGGGATGCGCGCCAGGGCGGCCGCGATTTCCTTCTGCTCCTCCGCGGACGGTGTACACACATTCAGCACATTGACTTTCACCTGCGGCTGGGTTGAGCTGGGCTCGGCGGTCTGCTGAGACACGGCGGGCAGAGTAATCAGAAAGCTGGCGAGCAGCGGAATGAGTTTTGAGATCACTGCGGAATTCTAAATGATGACGATCAAAACCTTAAACCTCGGAGACTGCAAAGAGTTTCGCCAGGGATGCGAAGGCGGGTAGAATTCATGGCATGGCGAATCTGACACTGGTTTATGGCATGCGGCTGCTGCCCTCCGAAGACGTGGCCGAGGTGGGACAAGCTCCGGTAAAACTAACCAACGGACGAGAAGCACACGTGACCATGCACGTGCTCGAAGGCAGCAAGGAGGAGATCGAGAAGCAGTTGCGCACCAGCCTGGAAGCCTTCTTCGATCTGTATCCGGAGATTTAGCGGCCTTGCACTTGGCAGTTTCGGACCTGGCAGTGTTTCAACAGAGCCAGTGAGTTGGGATGTCTGTGTCGTGACCCGTCTTAAGCAGCGAAGCGAAACCATGAGAGAGTCTTATTGGAAATTGCGCGCAAGAATGCTGGCGGCCGGTTGGTGGCCGCAGGGATGGATCGCGCGCGGAGCCTGCTATTCCCTGGCCTTCGCCATCGGGCTCTTCGCTCTTCAGTTGCTGTTGAAGATGTTCGCGCCCGCGGCCGCGGAGAGCATCGGGGGATGGGTTAAATTTCTTGTTTTCGATGCCGCGTTGCTGTTTTCCATTCTCGCCTTCCGCTGGCTGAGGCGAAGGATCCTTTGGCGTCTGCGCAACCGGCTGATCGTGACCTACGTCTTCATCGGTGTCATTCCCGCCGTGCTGCTGATCGCGATGGCGCTCATCACTCTTTACGGGTTTGCCGGGCAGTTCGCCATTTTCGTGGTGACTTCGGAAATCAATTCGCAATTACGCAGGATGGAAGCAGTAAATGCGGCGGTGGGTAACGAACTGGCGGCGCGTTTGGAGCGCGGCGACAACGCCGCAGCGGAATCCCTGGCTGGACTCAGGAAACGCGATTCCGCCTGGCGCCGCCGGCGGATGTGCGCCTGGTACGGTGATAAGTCTCTGTCTCTCGGCGATGAATCCAAGGTTTCACCTTTCTCGCTTCCCATCTTTGTAAAAGCGAACGGACTGCAGGACATCACCCGCGACAACGACGGACTGCATTTGCGTGTGGCCACACAGCTTCCTGTGGGATCGAAAACCCTCACGGTGGTCAGCAGCGAACCATTTGACAAGGAGCTAGTGGGGAAGATTGCCGTGGACATGGGCGAGATCACGCTCTTGGACGACGGTGGAAGAGTGCAAGATAAAAAGGCTGGACAGCCAGGTTCTGGATTACAAACCGTCGCGCCCGCGAGCACCGGAGCGAATAAAGGTGGAATTGTCATCAGCGAGAGCCAGAACGGGACCACTGTAGATTTGCGTCCTAGTCCTACCTTTACCGTAGGCACGGTGCCGGCTTCCGCGGGCAGTATGGACCGCGAAGTTACATTCTTCGCGCCGCTGCCGGTGCTGGATTGGATAACCGGCGAGCACGAGCCGACCGGGGCTCTGGTGGTGCAGGTGCGAACCCGCCCCTCGGTGCTCTACGCTCATTTGTTCGCGGCGCTGGGGGAATTTGTCCGAGGTGTCGAGTACATCTTGCTCGGAATCTTCGTCTTCTTCGCGATCATTGAACTCGTTGCCCTGATCATCGGTACACGCATGACCCGGACCATGACGGGCGCTGTGGCGCAGCTCTACGACGCTACCAAGCATGTGGATCGTGGCGACTTCAGCCATCGTATTCCGGTGAAATCGGACGATCAGTTGGCGCAACTCTCGCTCTCCTTTAATTCGATGACGGAGTCCATCGAGAAGCTGATTCAGGAGCAGAAAGAGAAGCAGCGGCTGGAAGGCGAACTCGCCATCGCGCAGGAAGTGCAGGCACAGCTGTTTCCGCGGCAGGTTTCGGAGCTGGAATCGCTCGAAGTGCATGGCTTTTGCCGCCCGGCGCGCACGGTGAGCGGCGACTACTACGACTTCCTCACAGCCAGCTCTCACAAGTTGATTCTGGCTGTCGGCGACATTAGCGGGAAAGGAATCTCGGCCGCCCTGCTGATGGCGACCATCCACTCCGCAGTGCGCGCCTACAGCGTCGAAAGTTTGCCGCAAATGCGGGAGCCGGTGGCCGTGGGCGCGGTAGCCGGCGCGGGCAGAATTATGGCGGCGTGGCCGGAAGGCATCGAGATTTCTCCCGGAGCATTGCTCGGACTGCTCAACCATCAGCTTTACGAGAGCACTCCGCCGGAGAAATATGCCACGCTGTTCCTCGGGATCTACGATGGCCGTTCGCATCGGCTGACCTATAGCAATGGTGGACATTTGCCGCCCATCCTGATCGCGGGAGACGGCTCGGTGCGGCGCCTGGAAGCCGGCGGAACCGTGGTCGGGCTGTTCGATAACATGACGTACGACGAAGGCGCGGTGGAAATGCATCCCGGCGAAATCTTTCTGGCCTACAGCGACGGCGTCACCGAGCCGGAGAACGAGTTCGGAGAATTCGGCGAGGAACGGCTGATCGACCTGGTGAGCACAAACCGGCGCCTACCGCTGGTGCAGATCAGCCAGACGGTTACATCGGCAGTTGATGACTGGATCGGCGACAACGAGCAGCCGGATGACATTACGCTGGTGCTGGCGCGGGCGCGGTAGCGGATCGGGGTCAGGGGCGATGCTCGGCTTCGCTTTTGAGATGTCGAGAGCACCGGCTGAAAATAAAGTTGGCGGCCAGGCTTCGCGAGTGGCGGAATGGTCTGCTCTTGTGCCAAAAAATCGGGGTATCCCCCCTCCCCCCTCAGTATTGGAATCATCCCGTTAGCAGGAAATTCCCGGCAAAATACGTCTTTCAAAGAGCTTAGGTACTAAAATCCGTGAAACAAAGGACTTCGGGGCGGCACGAATTGGCTTGTGCCAACCGTCACGGCCTCGACCATGATTGCGCAAGGGATGGGCTGTGGGCAAGGTTAGATGTCACAGTGGGTTTGTGGAAATTCTTGAGCCCGCCGCCGTCCCATCCTTTCGAAGTCGGGCGGCACAAGCAATCTTCAGAAAACCTGCAGGGCTGGGGCGTGGTTTCGGCCACGGTGCGGCTTCACGGTAATTTCCACGTCCTGGTCGAGCGCCACCAGGAAGCGCAGCAGGCGTTCCACGGAGAACTGCCGGAACTCACCGCGCAG
>PMXH01000211.1:4838-8083 GCA_003165855.1 Acidobacteriaceae bacterium
TCAGCTCCAAGTCACGGCGAGGTGTTTCCCGCCCGGTCTTCGATTTTTTCTGGAAGACGTGAAGGACATAAACGCTTTCCGCATACCGCAACGTGTACACGGCGCGGAATGTGTCACCGCGATGGTCTTTAATGATTTCTACGACTCCCGCTCCGCCGAAGCCGCTCAGCACCTTTGCATCCTGATGCTTGCCACCGCGCTGGGCAACGTACAGCGCATAGCCCATGAGGTCCTGTACGGTCTCTGGGAACTCTCGCAAGTCTTTGAGGCTGGTTCCGACCCAAGTCACCGGCTTTAAGGGCGGTTCATCGGACATAGCAAATATCAATATAGTGAAATCACTATATTGTGTCAAGTAAGGCGTCCGATTAAATTAGATTTTCTGCTTCTTCCACTTCCCCCGTCTGAACAGCACCGCGCTGGCCACGGCCATCGAGCTCTCGGCGATGGCGATGGAAAAGAAGACGCCATTCGAACGCATGTGCAGAGTTATCGCCAGCCAATAGGCCAGCGGAATCTCGAACAGCCAGAAGCCGAAAAAGTTCACGATGGTGGGAGTGATGGTGTCGCCTGCGCCATTGAAGGCCTGCATCATGACCATGAAGTAGGCGTATCCCAGGTTGCCGTAGCTTACGATGCGCAGGCAGGCCGCTCCCAGCGGCACTACTTCTGAATCTTGGGTGAACAGCCGGACGATTGGCTCGGCAAAGAAGATGAAGACCAGTCCGACGGAGCCGAGGAAAAGCATGTTGTAGAGTCCCGTGCGCCACACCGCTTTCTCGGCGCGTTCAGGATGCCCGGCGCCCAGGTTCTGGCCTACGAGAGTTGCCGCCGCATTGCTCATGCCCCACGAGGGCAGGATCACGAAAATCACGATGCGGATGGCAATCGTGTATCCGGCAAGGGCAGCAGCGCCGAAGATGCTGACGATGCGTACCAGACCGATCCAGCTGGTGTGTGCGATGGCGAACTGCAGGATTCCGGTCAGCGAAACGCGGATCAGTCGCAGGAGCACACTCCACTGCAAGCGAANNGTGAACGTGGCTATGGCCGCGCCGGTCACGCCCAGGCGTGGAAACGGTCCCCAGCCAAAGATCAGGCAGGGATCGAGTATCAGGTTGATGATGTTCGAGACCCAGAGCAGGCGCATGGCGATGGCCGCGTCGCCCGCGCCGCGGAAGATGGCGTTGTTGAGAAACAGCAGCAGCACAGCGAAACTTCCGCCCAGGCAAATTCTGGTGTAGCCGCTGCCGGTCGCGACGATCTCGGGGCTTGCGCCCATCAAACGAAGCAGGTTGGGGGCAAATAAAAAGCAAGGAATGCCGATGGCGATGGAGATCATCAGGCCGAGAGCGATCGCCTGCACACCAGCAACCGCAGCGCCTTCAGGATCTTTCTCTCCGATGCGCCGCGCGACCATCGCGGTGGTCGACAAGCTCAGTCCCATAGCCACGGAGAACACCAAAGTCAGCATTGACTCGGTGAGGCCCACTGTAGCCACGGCGTTCGCGCCAAGGCGTCCCACCCAGAAGACGTCCACCACCGCGAACAGGGATTCCAGGACCATCTCCAGCACCATGGGCACGGCGAGGAGCAGGATGGCGCGGTTCAGGCTGCCGGTGGTGTAGTCCTGATGCGAGCCGCGAACGGCTTCCACCAGGGATGCCCATAATGTGTTCTGCTGGTCCGCAGCGGAGGCCTTAGCTTCCATAAATCCCTGCGAGCTTTCCACGTCAGTCGCCGGGAAAACCGGGCGAATGCGTTGAACGAGTTACGAGAGACAGAACGAGAAGTCCGACTTGCGGACTCGGGAGGACGGCGAACTGATTTGCGGCGAACTAGCGAGGGTTAAACATTGTCGTTTCCTTGTCGCGAACCGTCAGACGGCAGTGCAGGGACCCACGTGCGACGAACCATCCAAAATAAAGCAAACCAGCATGAAGAACTAAACTGGCGAAATTGTATCGCAAGGCAGCGGCGCCGGACAAATGCGCGCGTTATTTGGAAGCATCGGGCAATGGCTTCTTCGGCAGCAGGGTCACGCCCGCAGTGACGGCTAGATTTTTCGCCATACCTCCCACAACCACTGGACCGAGCGGAGTCTCCAGCAGGCCGCGGCCATCGGCCCGAGGCTCCAATGTGGTCTGGGTGATTGTGTCCCAGCGATGGGCGTGAAGCTCGTAGGCAAAAGTGACGTTTGAAACCTCCGCGGGCTTGCCATCATAGGAAGTACCTTTGTAATCGTGGGGAGTAGCGGTGCCACCGGAAAAGTAAACCTTGTGGTCGCGGTCGGCGCCGCCGGCCGCGATGCCGAAGCGCGCCGGACCGGGATGCGGGGGCAGCTTGCTCCATTCAATCTTGATCGGATCTTTCTTATCGATCCTGCCCAGCCAGCATTCGTCGGAAGCCACGTAACGCGGGCCACCTTCTGGGCCTGGCTTGGCGCCGTCCACGATCACAATGGCTTCGTCAGCCACGCCCCCGGCGAGGCCGAAGACGGGAGTGCCGGGGAACGGGGTGGCCTGACTCCAAGTGTCTTTGTCGACGTCGTAAACCTGGACGTTGTTGACCGGGCCAGCCGGCGACCGGCCGCCGATCAAGTAAACGAACCGATCGTGCACCACGCCGACAGCCGCGCTATCGACCGCAACTGGTATGTCCTTACCGCGGGACCACCGGCGGGCGCCCGGTTCATAAACATTCACGTCCGGAACGGTAATCTCGGCGCCCTGGTTATCCACAACATAGCCGCCCATGAGGACGACCAGCCCCTTCGCTCCGGCGGCGGCGGCGTTCAAACGGCCAGCCACTCCGGGCACCTCACGGCCTTTGCTCCACTTCCCCGAGTGCCCGAGCGTCATGACGTAAACCTGATTCGTAACGTCATTCCAAGCTTTCTTGGGGCCGACTCCCATCATGGAAAACAGTTCGAAGCCGCCTTTGAGACTGGCGACGGCGTTGCCCGAAACCGGGGCGGGCACCGAGGGGAACTGGGGTTGGTCGTCTGCGCCCAGCAGGATCACGGCGCATAGCAGCAGGAACACAAAGGCAGACAGTTTTTTCATCCCAGTTTTTTCACCCCAGAGATATTACGCCACAATGCCTGGTCAGTTTCGAGGTCTAAATTCTCGCGTCAAAAGCCGTTTTCAAAACCAGCTTTCAAAACCAGGTCTTGCGGCGATACTCGCGGTAAGCATCGCCAAATGCAGCTTCGAGGACCGTTGCTTCACGGCGGGCGCGCACGA
>PMXH01000492.1 GCA_003165855.1 Acidobacteriaceae bacterium
CTTCGGCTGTCTTCCTGAGCATCCCTCCACCTTAAATCGAGCTATAGCAATTATTACAATTAAGCTAGTGGTGATTTGAGTCGACGCTGCCACTCTTTTCATCCGAGTCACTGTTGCATTTAGTTACGAGACGGCCAAGAGCGGAAAACTGGGGGAGGTTTTCCTAAAGTGTGAGGTCGCTTCACGGCGTCAAACCACACTGTGCTGCAAATGGCGTTTCCCATAGACTTCACCACACCCTGCGAAGCCGCGGCGGGCGGGCATCATTCATTCACAGAGCGTAGAGTCCTCGTCGAGCCATTTCACGGTCAGTGATTATGCCACAAAGTCCATGTTAGTAATAGACTTTATTAACGTTGCGGACATTGCAATTGCGAGTCCTTTTTGGTGCCAGTATGGAAACAGCCCTAACGTCAGTCTATTCAGTGGCTTAGGAAAATCTCTATGGGTCAGCGAACGGGCAGTATGTGCATCTCATTGCAGTACTGGGGTGGAATTCTGCGGCACTCGAAGCGGCTCTCCCAGGGCAACAGCCTCGGCTACCGCCCTGGCGCCAGCATTCTGTGTGCTTGCTTACCTACGTCCGGGGCCGCATCCTGAGGATGCGGCCCCGACTTCTTTAAACTATTACGCTTACTACGGCAGGTAGTACCTGAAGGATGTGAAGACCATACCGTCCAGTCCTTCTGGCGTTACTCCGGGCAATCCGGCTCCCGAGGCACCAGTGCCAGACCAGGTCTGACGAGTCACGTAGGAATACTGCGTACCAAACTGGAGTCTGCCCTTCGGTCCGTTATAGAAGCGGTACCAGAAGCCCGCCGTACCCTCAATGACGGCACGCGTATCGGCCGTGCAACTGCCGGGACCAGTTGGAAAGAACCCGCTGCCCACCGTGGGTGGGAGTTCGGTGTAGCAGCCGGAGTTGCTGAACAAGGGCGATCCGTAACCGACGTACAGCTTCGAATTCAGGGGATCGTAATCTGCCGCGCGGCTGGCGTAATCCGCACCAGCGTTGAGGTAGGCATCTAGTTTCTTGCCATGCCATTCGAGCGTCCCCAAGCCCTGATAACTGCGGATCAGGTCGAAGGTTCCATCGGCATGGATCGAAGCATCGGCCAGACCACTCGCAGCGTAGCGGCCAACTCCACTGCCACCAAACACGTGCAGACCGAAGTCGATGTGCTTGTTGTCGAAGGTCCAGCGGGCGTTAGCGCCGATGCCGCCGCCATTTTTCGAGGCATTATAGGCCCCTAGAGCATTAGCCCCAACGGTGGTGCTTCCGCCACAGGTTGCGCCCGTGAGCACTTCGCCGCAGGGGAAGACTCGATCGCGGAAGCGGTCGTATAAGCCGAATACTTCGTAGTGTCCGAAGCCGGGTTCGAAAACAAGCTTGGCCACGATGTCGGGGGAAGGGTTGAAGGCATAGTTGGCAAGGTTAGACGCGCTGCCCGAGGAGCTGGCGCTTGCCCCTGCGTTGTAGAGGCCACCACCGGCACCCTGGGAACCTATCAGAAAATTGTCCCCGTTGTTGTGGGTTGAAACCGTGGCCTGCGCATTTTCCATCGATACCGCGAACCACACTTTGTCGCCAAAGTCCTTGGCCAGGCGAATTCCGTACTGCCGGGCAAAGGTGAAGCCGACGGTGTAGTTCGGGTCAATGGTCATTGGGGTTGCTTCCGTGCGGTTGTCCGTGCCATGTTTAGTTTCGGTCACGAGGGTCCACATTTGGCCGCCGGTGATGGTCCAGCCGTTGGTGAAGGCGGCTTGGGCGAAAGCTTGGCGTTGGCGTAGCGGGTAGCTGTTGGTCTGATTAGCGTTAGAAGTGGTGCCAACACCGAGGAAGTCAGCCTCGTAGTATCCGATTAGCTTTGCATCCTTCAACTGTCCCTGGGCCAACATCGAGATACGCGACTGGCGTCCCGATCCGAAGAACTCTGAGATGTTGCTTGCCGATGCGCCGGGCATAGTCAGAGAGTTGAAAGGTGTAGCCTCTCCGCCCAGGGCGCGGGACCGCCGCACAAATTCACCCGCCAGGAATCCACCCGGGGTAAGTGTAATTCCTTTGTAGTGCAGTGCTGCCGGGCTTTCCAACGCAGAGGTGACGTTTTTTTGCGTCTCCTGCACCGTCAGAGCCGTGTTTGTGACGTTGGTCTTCAGGTCGGCCACGTCGGCTTTGAGTTCGCCAACCGCCTGCTGTTGCTGGGCGGCCTGAGCTTGTGCCGCATCCGCTTTGCTGGCAGCGTCGGTGGCCGCAGCCTGGGCCTGACCCACGGCCTGATCCTTATGGTGCAGTTCATCGCGCAGTTGCTGGATCTCCTGCTGCTGGGCAGCCAGAGCGGCTTGCTGTGAGGCAATTGCGTCCTTCAATGCCTGCACGTCCGCTGCCGTGATCGTTGCAGCCTTAGACTTCCTGGGTTTGGGCTCCGTGCTGGTTTGCGCCACCAGCGCCGTCGTCAAGAACACGAGCGCGCACAACTTCCACGCAGATTTCATCACACTCTCCTCTTAACTTCTTAATGAATTTGTACCAATGTTTTTCTGGGTCGTACTATCAATAGTCCTTCCTTATCGTCAATGCTTCGTTTCCCAATCTCGTCTGCCTATCGGACTCACTTGCCGCGCAGACTCCGGCGCAAACGCACTTCGGCGCATCACGGACAATTCTGTCGAGACTGATGCTCTGGTTCTATCGGCGCAGTGTTACAGGATGGTTACAAACGGGTGAATTTCTGATGAAAGGCCGGTGCGAGGGCGGCCCAAAAGCTTACTTCCCGAATCGGGATTGCACTTGGCTCGATTGTTGCTAAAAACACGAGATCGCTAGAATCCCAGCCGTAGGATCGGGCCTTCAGAATCGAAAGTTGGTCTCTAGAAAGATGAGTTGCCCGTTCGCGTCTTTCGGATATATCGCTGAAATCACGCCCTTGCCCCAGGCGTGGCCGTAGTAGAAAGTGGTGCTGAAGGAGCGCGTAAATTGGTAGTCAGCGCTGACATCCAAAACGTTGGCCAAACCGCGGTTACCGTTACTGGGGCGGCCCGTATAACCGAAGGTTTTGGGCTGAAACGCGCCCCCACCCGAATACCAAAGGTCAGAGGAGTTCGCCAGCCGCAATGTGTGCAGCTCGCTGCGCAGAGCGACCTTCGAGGCTGGCCGCAGGTTCAGCGTACCGTACAGGTCCTCATTGTTCATCATGTTGTAAAAAGGGAAGCGCGCGTACTGGCGTGGTGTCGTTAGTACCTGAAAGAAAGTGCCGTGACGTGAGTCATTGGGATTCCCATCGCCGCTTCCATACGAATATCCGGCGCTGAGCCAGGGCTTCAGGACTTTCACGGGCGGTTGCCACCCGGCCTCGCCAACGAATGCGCCTGCATGTTGCGCGAGATCGCCCCACGAACCGGTCTGCACCACTCCCCAAACCAGAAAATCAAACTTGCCGGCGTTCGTGGTGTTGAAGACGTGGGCATAGTCCGCGCCCCAAGTCGCAATCTCGATCTTCCCAATGTCGGCTGCGCGAACGGCGGCAGGACGGTTATCGGTCTTCAGAACCAGCGTGCGGTGATCAATGTAGCCCAGAGCAAACACGCGCAATTCTCCCGCGCTTTGCTGGGTTGTGACAGACCGGGTGTACGCGCCATAATAGGTATCCACATCCAGTTCGTCCATCCCCTTCACTTGAAAGACTCCTTGTGTCGGCCGCGCACCGAAAAAGGTGAAGTTGTTCTTTCCGGAATCAGCTGACAGTTGGAGTCCATCGTAGGTGCGCTGAACAGCTGCAAAACCGAAATTCGAAATCAGTCGGCTGGAAATGCGTGTCTGAATCACTGTCGCCAGCAGCGGATCTTGGGGCTTGACTTCGAGACCGTCAAAATATTCAAAGCGGCCCAGTTTCAAACCGGCAGGCCCAAGATGTTTGAAGTTCACAAATGCCTGTTTCACAAATCCGTTGGCAACATTAACGTGATTGTTGTTTGCGGCATAGTAATTCGCACCGAGGCCAAGTTGGCCTTGAGGAGTCGCTACCACGGCGTCGCTTGGCAAGCCGAGAATGGATGGCTGTTCTCCCTCCAGGAACCAGCTAAAACGTTCCCCGGTTTGCCCGATTCCCACTCGCAGCAAGGAATCCCACAGACCGTAGTCGCTGTTTCCGCTAGGGCCCTGGAACCAATTCCAGCCCTCCGCGCGAGTCCGCCAATTGACCGAAATCTCGAGCGGGCCGATTTGCTTAGGCGCCCGAACGGGTTCCTTTTTCTCCGGTGGGGCTGGTTGAACGGGTGGCGCTTGCTGCCCAAGCATCGATCCTCCGGAAAGGACTATGGCTAAACACAGATATCTTGCCGCGCAGGACTTCATGCCATGTCTCCTTATCTCGCGATGGGCGGTGATCAGACGCGGGTGCTCCTTAAGAGCATCCTTGGTCGCGATCCCACGGACACCGGTCACACTTTTCTTTTGTGATTGAAGGCCTCAGGGCCTAAATCCAATCGGAAATGTGGGAACCCCACGAACTTAGTCGGGCGATTCTCTTAGAACGCCACACCCCAGATCAATAGTTGTTCCGTATTAGCAGGCGGAAGACAGACTTCGAGCTGAAGCTGAAGCCTGGAATGTGGTGCGGACGAAAAAGGGACCACAGATTATTCACGTCGAGCACTGCGGCGCCACACCTCCCAAAAGAAAGTGAGACAGCGGTTTTCAGCGGTGACAACGCGGAAGCGGACAAGGCCGAATCAGTAACTGCTCGCCTTGGGCCGAGGGGTAACCGACCTAACTAGCCTGTCTCCTCCGAGCCCGTGGTTTCTTGGTAGGTACGGGGTGAGACTTTGATCTCTCGACAATGTCAGCGAGCGTGGTGCTCTCAAGGATGCTAGCGGCTGCGTCTCGCACCTCCAAGAACGCTTGGTATAGGCCGCGATGATGCGCATCCCGCAGAATAAGGCTCCGCAATTCCTCTGCATCGCCAAAGGGCGCCAGCGGTCCGTCGATCAGGCGAATAATCTCGCTGAGCCGTATCTCAGACGGAGCCCGGCGGAGCCTGTAGCCGCCCTTTGCACCCCGCACGCTCTCCACCAGTCGGGCATTCCTCAGTTCAACCAGGATCAGTTCGAGAAACTTTCCCGGCAGATCACTATCAGCAGCGATCTCCCAGATCTTGAGTGTTCTCTTTTGATAGTGACACGCCAGCGTCATCATCGCTTGCAGAGCGTAGAGTCCCTTTTGCGAGATTTTCATGGTCGTATTCTTCCGATCACCATGGCCAGCATCGCGGCGGTTGCGTCACGGTTTTCACAAATACCCTATCGCACCGTCTTCCAGAAGCGAATCGCGACCCACTACCTTCTCAATTCCAGCTAGATACCGGTGGTTTGATATCGCAGAATTGCCAGGGTAAGCCGGTACTCATACCCCGCCTGGGCATTGCCGATCTGAGCCTGGGTCTGCTGAAGCTGAGCCTGACTTAACTCAACAATGGAACTCAGACCCATCTTGTAACGTGTCTGGGCAAGATCAAGTGCGAGGCTCGCTTGATCCAATAACTGCTGCGTAACGCTAACCCGCTGGTAAGCTGTATTCGCGTTGAGCCAACTGGTGCGCACATCCCGTGAAATCCGGTTTCGAAGATCGAGCAGCCGGTTTTGTGTGGCTTGGGTTCGAAGACGTGCCTCGCGCTCTCTCGCGGAATAGAGAAAGCCGTTGAATAGCGGAATTCCAATGTTGACGCCCACGGCTCCGTACCAGTTGGAAATCACGGGATTGCGCACGGGCGTGTCTCCTACCACGCCCATGGCTTCGATTGTCGGGAAGAACAAGTCGCGCTCCGCGGATTGAAATTTCTGGTTCGATTGATACTGGAAGCCGAGCGCCAGTATCTCCGGACGCATCAACAAGGCCTGAGAGATAAGTTCGTCCACATTGCCGGGCGGCGAAGCGATCGCAGTGGTTTCCTCGACCAGTTGAAAGGCTTGCAGAGTGGGATATCCCAGCACCGTGGAAAGGGCGGCGTCCGCGGCGTTCTCGTTGTTTTGCGCGTCGAGGAGCAGGAGTTTGGCCTGGGCGAGGTTTACGTTGGCGAAACTGAAGTCCAATTGCGACCGCAGCTTGCTTTGGAATAGCGCGGACACCTGGTCGGCGACAGTCTGCCTCGCATCCACCGTTTGTTGCGCGACTGCGAGTACGGCGCGAGCTTGCAATGCGTTGTAGAAGGCCTGGTCCACGGCGAGCAGAATCTGTTCTTTGGTCGCAAGGGCGTTCTGGTTCTCAGCCTTGGCGGCGAGGTCGGCGCTGGCGGTCAGATTGGTGGTTCGTCCAAAGTCGGTGATCAATTGGTTTACCGCAACGCCGCCAGCAGCGCGTTGGTAAACGATGGGATTGTTGAGAGCCCCGGCTGTGATGCGGCTGTCGCCGCTGGCATCGACACTCGTCAGATTGAGGGCTGCTGTGGGCCACAAGTTGGAACGCGCTTCGCGAGTCACTTGTTGCGAGGCCAGAGCGGTTAACCGCGCCACCGAAATTTGCGGGTTGTTCTGAAGAGCAAGAGCTTCTGCTTCCTTCAACGACAAAGGAGTTTGCCCGGCTGGCTGGGTCTGAACCGCGGGCGATGCCTGCCCATTCGGACGCATCTTCGCATCCGGCGTGATCTGACTGGGAGGCTGCTGTGGCTGCGGTGCCGAAGGCAAGTTTTGCGGGGTTTGCAAATTGACAGGAGCCTGCGCATAACTCCACGCAGGCGGCAGCAAAATCAGTACCGCAACCAGCACTTTTCTCATGTTGCTGGAGTCTCCTCCGAATTCTCGATGAACTCTGGTTCTTCTTTTCGATGCATGAGCAAGTAAGCCGCGGGCACCAGAAACAAAGTCACCAGAAAAGAGAGGCTCAGGCCGCCGATGATGGCGCGCGCCAGTGGCGCATACTGTTCGCTGCCGGCTTCGAGAGCCAGAGCCAGAGGAATCAGCCCGAGCAGCGTCGCGAACGTGGTCATCATAATAGGGCGAAGGCGAACGTGGCAGGCTTGTTTCAGCGCGTCCAGCAACGGCAAGCCCTGCCGCCGCAGTTCGCGCGCAAACTCGACGATCAGGATCGAATCCGATACAACAATCCCCACCATCATCATGACGCCCATCAGAGACATGATGTTCACCGTGGTGTGGGTCATCAGCAGGAACAGAATCACGCCTGTAAATCCTGGGGGGATGGCGAGCAGGATCAGGAACGGGTCCTTCACCGAAGCGAATTGCGCCATGAGAATCAAATACACCAGAATGACCGACAGCAGCAGGCCCAGACCAAAACTCTTGAACGACTGCCGCATGCCTTCCACCGAACCGCGCATGGTAACGCGAATGTTTTCAGGCAGCTTGGTGCCTGCGATGATCTTATCCACTTGATTAGCGAGTTTGCCCAGGTCTTCGCTTGACGGCGAAACATAAACGTCGATGACACGGGCGATCTGGTAATGGTCCACCTCGGTGGGCGTGT
>PMXH01000393.1 GCA_003165855.1 Acidobacteriaceae bacterium
TGGTCCGCCTCCACCGTATCGTTGTAGATCTGTTGCAGCTGGTCCTGGCCGCGGATCTCAAAGAAGTACTGCGCCAAGCTGGCCTGCTCGGTCAGGCGCTCGCTTTCAAGATCCGCCGCGCTGACCTGGGCGGCGTACTGGGCTTGGCGTACGGTGTTGCGGACCTTGCCCCAAAGGTCAGGCTCCCAGGACGCTTCGAGTGGCAGCGAGTAGAGCGTGCTTTGCAGGTGCGGGCTGGAGGTGGCGCCCGTGCCGGTGGGGTTCGCCGCGGCCAAGTTTGCCGAGGTGCGCGAGTGCGTGACCGAGGGCGCAGCGGTTAACGTCGGAAAATATTGCGAACGGGCCTCACGCACGATGGCGCGAGCTTCCATGAAGTTCTCGAAATATTGCTTGATGTTCTGGTTGTCGATATCCAGTTGTTCTTCGAGGGCGTTTAGCTCGGGATCATTGAAGATTTCCCACCACTTGCCGCGGAGCTTGGCATCGGCGGGCTGCGCCACCGTCCACAGTCCAGGTTCCTGGGATTGCGTGGGTGATTCCTTATAGACCGCAGCAGGCGCTGCAGGAGTAGGTGCGTGGTATTTGGGCCCGACCACGCAGCCCGATAAGAATAACAAGAGCGCGGCAGTACTCAACCGACTCGTCCGGCTCACTAACTTTCTCGTAAAGATCGTCATAACGTGTCTGCCTGACCAAACCATTTATTTCAGTCCACTGCGCTAGCGGGCCCGGTGAGCCCGGGAACGGTATCGCGCTGTTTCCCCTGCATGCGCAGCCGCAGTCGATCGAACGCCAAATAGACGACTGGCGTGGTATAGAGCGTAAGCAGCTGGCTCAAGATCAGCCCGCCCACAATCGTGATGCCAAGGGGCCGGCGCAGCTCATACCCGGTACCCGTTCCGAGCGCCAACGGCAGCGCGCCCAGCAAGGCAGCCATCGTTGTCATCAGAATCGGACGGAAGCGCAGCATGCACGCTTCAAAAATCGCTTCCGTCGTATTCTTCCCTTCCTGGCGTTCTGCCTGAAGAGCNNTGGACCAGGCTTTCATACAAAATGCCGAGCACGATGTAGACCGCGAGCAGTGCTGTCACAATCAGCACCGGCTCGGTGCCCAGAGATTGCTGGTAGGCTTGCAGCGTGCCCGCGTAAAAGCCCTGCAGCGTGGCAGGCGCCCCCAGGCGCTTCTGCATCTGGGCAATGCTCAATGTGGCGTCGCTCAATGACACATTGGGTGCCAGGTTAAAGGACACGGTTACCGAAGGAAATAAGCCGGTATGGTTGATGCTCAAAGGGGTGGTGTTGGCTTGTCCCTTGGCCACGGCGAGCAGCGGAATGTTACCGCTGCTGGACGTATGCAGGTAGATGTCTTTCAATCCTTCGGGGCTTTGCCAATATTGGGGAGCAACCTCCAGCACGACGTAATACTGATTTAACTGGGTATAGATGATGGACACTTCCGATTGGCCGAACGCGCCGTATAACGCGGAATCCAGCGACTGTGAAGTAAGGCCGAGCTGTGCCGCCGAGACGCGATCATAGGTCATCAGCTCGTCCAGCCCGCCGTTCTGCTGGTCTGAGCTTACGTCCTGCAGGCCCTGGAGGTGCTGCATCTGATTCAGTATGATCGGTCCCCACTTGGAAAGATCCTGCACCGTATCGGATTGGATGGTGTACTGGTACATCGCATTACCGGACCGGCCACCAATGCGCAGATCTTGAACCGCTTGCAGGAACGCGGAAGCCACCGGTAGACGGTTCAATTGGGGCCGCAGGCGGTTGATGACCTGAGCCGCGCTTATCTTGCGCTCCGCCAGCGGCTTGAGCGCAACGTAGAGAGAGCCGCTGTTTGTGGCTCCCCCGCCGCCGGTGAACGCAATCACATTGGCGACAGCAGGATCATTCTTGATCACGGCGCCGATCTGCCGAATGGAGTTGTCCATCGCTGGAAACGATGAATCCTGCGGTCCGCGAACGCTGCCCTGGATCGCCCCTGTATCCTCCACTGGGAAAAAGCCTTTGGGAATCTTGACGATCAGCACAACATTGAGCGCAATGGTGATGAAGAGTACGACGAGAGTAAGCGTCGGATGGTCCAGCACCCAATGCAGGCTGCCGCGATATAGAGACAGCACCCAGTCAAAGAACTTTTCGCTGGCCATGTAGATGCGGCCGTGTTCTTCCTCCCGCTCGTTCTTCAGCAGATAGGCACACATCATCGGCGTCGTGGTCAGCGAGATAATCATGGACACGAAGACCGCCGTCGAGAGAGTGACGGCAAATTCGCGGAAGAGCCGGCCAACGATTCCGCCCATCAACAGAAGGGGGATAAAGACGGCAATCAGCGAAATACTGATGGTGAAGACAGTAAAACCGATTTCCTCCGCGCCTTTGAGCGCCGCGGCAAAGGGCTTCATGCCGTTTTCCAGATGACGCGCGATATTTTCCATCACCACAATGGCATCATCGACCACAAATCCCGTGGCGATAGTCATGGCCATCAGCGACAGGTTGTCCAGACTGTATCCGAACATGTACATCACGGCGAACGTGCCAACCAGCGAGACCGGCACCGCGACCGCCGGAATGAGCGTGGCGCGGCCGTTGCGCAGAAAGACAAACACCACGGCGATGACCAGTCCGATGGAAATCAGCAGCGTCCTCTCGACGTCACTGACCGAGGCGCGGATAGTGATGGTGCGATCCAGAACGATGGTGGTATCGATGCCCAGCGGAATGGTTGCCTGGATGGACGGAAGTTGCGCGCGTATGCGGTCGACCGTCTCAATGATGTTGGCGCCGGGCTGGCGGAAGATGATGACCGTAACCGAGCGCTTGCCATTCAAATAGCCGGCCGCACGGACATTCTGTACGGAGTCCGTCACTTGAGCGACGTCGGATAGATGGACGGCTGCGCCTTTGCTATAGCCGACGATGAGGGGCTTGTAGTCCTCGGCGTGCGAGATTTGATCGTTGGCCAGAATGTCCGCGGTCACCGTGCCATCGGAGATTTGACCTTTAGCCAGATCGGCGTTCTGTAGGCTCAGCACCGACTGCAAGTTCGAAATGGTCAGGCCATAGGCGGCCAGTTGTGTGGGATTTGCGTCCACCCGCACCGAAGGCAAGGCGCCACCTCCGGCCGTGACCTGCCCTACGCCTTGTATCTGCGATAACTTCTGCTGTACCACGGTGGAGGCTTCGTCATACAGCTTGTCGGGACCGTACTTGTCCGAGGTGAGTCCGAGGATCATGATCGGCGAATC
>PMXH01000036.1 GCA_003165855.1 Acidobacteriaceae bacterium
GATCTCTGGGTTCAAGCATGGCGTAAGAAGCGTGCTCATGGCGATGTAATCGTGGTGCGCTACGCTGACGATATCGTGGTTGGATTCGAGTTCAAGACGGAAGCCGAACAGTTCTGGAAAGAACTCGCTGAACGCATGGCGAAATTCCAACTGGAACTGCACCCGGAAAAGACGCGACTCTTCGAGTTCGGACGCCATGCGGCGGCGAACCGAAAGCGCCTTGGACTGGGCAAGCCGGAGACCTTCGATTTTCTCGGCTTCAAGCACATCTGCGGGAAGACGAAGAAGGGGCGGTTTCTGGTGCTTCGGCAGACGGTTCGCAAACGCATGCAAGCTAAGCTGCAGCAGGTGAAAATCGAGTTGTGGCGACGCATGCATGACCCTGTTCCTGAAGTCGGTAAGTGGTTGAAGTCCGTTGTGGGCGGGCATTTTCGTTATTTCGGAGTACCGGGTAACGGTCATGCCATGGCCCATTTTCGTTTCACCGTGAGCAACCTCTGGCATCGCACGCTGTGCAGACGAAGCCAGCATGGTCGCGTTCTGTGGGAGCGAATGAACCGGCTCATCCGCCGCTGGCTGCCTCCGGCCCGTATCTGCCATCCTTATCCGTCGCGCCGTCTGCGCGCCACCACCTAAGGCAAGAGCCGTATGCGGGAAATCCGCCCGTACGGATCCGCGCGGGGGGTACGGAGCAATCCGTATCCCTACCGCGACACCCCTCTACCCCCGTGCGCAGCACGGCCAAAAAACCCCAACCCCTCCACGGCTCTCCGGCACAGCAAAAACTCATCCCTACCGTGCCCGAATCACCACACTGCTAGGTCAGGATTCGACGCCGGATTCTGGGCCGGATCGGGCAGCTAAACGGACCCGGATTAGGGCGCGGATCGGACACCGATCAGGGCAGGCATCGGCCAGGAAAACGCCAGCGGATCGGGCGTGCGGAACACCTCAGAATCGGAAATCGATCGCCAGTACAAACGGCCAAGTCGGCATTCGCCTTATTTCTTGATCTTCTCGCAGTACCCCTCAGGGTCTCCTGTGGTGTCGAGATGACACCGTCGACCTGTACCGTCGACCAGGTTAAGGAAAAAGCATCTGCAAAAACCCATGGTCGGCTCTCCTCCGTGTCCCCATGCAATCAACTTCAGTTCGTCTCTTGAAGTCCACCGTATCACCGACATGTAGAAATGATCGGCATCTGGCATTGGCTTCCATTTGTACCGTGAGAATGCAAGATCAAGTTGCTTCTGTAGATCCACGGGCTGACCGTCTTGATCGACGGAGTAGACAAGATTGTTTGTGTTGTCGCTCCCTGCGTAATCGTTTATGGCTATTCTTCGACTGTCAGGGGACCACACGACAGTTGCTCCGCGTGTGTAGTAATAGAGAGTTCGCCGGGCGCCAGTTTTTCGGTTGACAAGCACGAGAGCTGCACGCTTGTCATCGACCTGCCGCGAGCAAAGTAGGTTCACTACCTGATACTGGCCATCGGGAGATGCAGCAACCGGCCCGTCACGACGGTCGCTCAGTACACAACCATCCGCCCAACACCAGAGAGGCATTATCAAGAAGACGGCCAGAACGATCTTCTTAGTCGCCGCATGTGCCGCAGCAGATAGTGACCGTCCTATATCTGTCTCCCCATTGTCTTGCCTTTTTGAGCGGACAAATCCAGATGTCAATCCAGGCGTCTGGAAGCACATCGTGGTGATAAATGTTGCCCTTCTTCCGGTGTATGACCCTATCGTCCCATCCTGCTCCTGTGTCTTGAATCGTGCCTTCATAGTCAGTATTCCAATCTCCATCGGTTGCCGCATTGTCGACGGTTACATCGCATCCAAACGGATACGGTATCGGTTTCGGATGAGCGCGCGACGGGGCGTTTGTGTCTGCTGTCGCCACCGTGCCTGGTCCTGGCCTTTTGCCGCTGGCAGTCCTCGGGTTTCCTCCACAATAAGCGGTGACCAGCATGATTTTGGTGGTACAGGTCCGTTTCAGCCCGCTAGGATCCATGTAGTTGATCGGATTGTTTAAGACGTATGCATAGAAGTCCACTCCGCCATCAAACTGGATTGGATCCTCACTCAGGAATCTTCCAACGCTTGGGTCGTAGTATCGGGCAAGATAGTTGTAAATTCCTGTTTCGGCATCGAACTCGCGGCCCGTGTACTGGAACGGATTAGTGGCTGTGCCCGTGGAGGCGGTCAGCTTTCCGAAGGAATCGAATGTGTACGTGTTGGCGATTGCGCCAGCGGGATTGCTCAGTGAACTGATGGAGTTAATTCCGTCCCTCTGGTAATAGCTCGTAGTCCCCGCGCTTAGTTGCGCAAGCGGCTCATCAATTGCCCGATCCTGCGTATACCTGGAGAGAATGTTCCCACTCTGATCGACCTCCTGCACAAGCTGGAACCCGTCATAGAGGTAGTTCGTGGTGCCGAGCGGGCCAGACTTCTGAATACGTCTGCCGAACGGATCGTACTTGAACGTCGTTGTCCCGGTTCCCGGCACTACGGCCTGCGTGAGCCGGTTCTCGAAGTCCCAGGAGTAGGATTTGCCGGAGGGATCGG
>PMXH01000141.1 GCA_003165855.1 Acidobacteriaceae bacterium
CATCATGCCGATGCTCATGCCAGATTCGAGCGGAATCTGATAAACAGGAAATGGTTTGCCGGGCAAAGAAGCGAAGGCGGTGCGCGAGTTGGCGAAGGTGTTCACGCGAATGCCGAACCAGGCTACGCCATAGCTGCCGCCGATCCCGACCAGACTGAACCCCAGAATGATGGCGACGCGCATGGCTTCCATGTGTTGGAGGACGCCAAAATAAAGCAGAATGATGACGGCAATGAAGGCCCACAGCAGAAGGATGAACCGGCCTTGCGTGACCAGGTAGGTCTTGCAGGTCTCGTAGATGAGTTCGGAGATTTCGCGCATGGAACGATGCACGGGCAGATTCTTGAGGCGCATGTAAATGACCATGCCGAAGCCGAGCCCGAAGATGCAAAACAGGATGCCGATGAGAAGCAGGCGATGGCCGTCGATGGCGCCATTCAGAAAGCTGACCGAGGAAAGATCAGGAAGTTTCAGAGAGGCTTCGCCGCCGGCGGCTTCGCCGGCAGGTTGAGCCAGGGCGGTGGCAGCGCCGAAGGTAAGCAGCGTGGCCACGGCCAGAGTCTGTTTCAAGAAATTTTTTCTTATGGAACCAATCATAAAAACAGTTGCCAAACGGCATCGTTGGAACGTAGCCGGGGCGAGCCAGGTGCGCATAATGAGTCCTCCAAATAAGTCACTGTTAGGAATAGACGAACGTGTTTAGGGGTCGCCTTCCAGGGAAACATCCCGGGATCGAGCCGTGCAGTTCACGAGGAACTCGGTATCCGGAATTCCGAACACGCTTCCACCGCAAGACCTAAACGGAGTGTTGGAGCTTGGCCGCGTCGGAGTTCGCCTCGGTTGGCCGGAGAAATCCAGATTCCACTCCGGACAACCTTACGCAAAACGGGCATTTATAACATGTTGCAACGACAGGGTCAATCGTGGGCGCGGAACGGGAGTGGCAGACGATATCTGCCAGCCGAGACAGGCGCATAATGCCCGCGTTCCGTCAGAGAGGATCGCGCTGACCAGTGGCTGAAGCGCATGAGTTTTCGGAGTCTGCCATCGCGGCTAGTGTGCACGTTCTTGCGACTATCCGAACCGGCGTGCTCGGATCGGTATCAGATTGCCATCAGAGCGATCACCGCCGCCTGGAGGTTGAAGGTCTCTGAAAAGCCTTGCGCAGCGCTGCATTGACCGCTGTAGTACTTTCTTCTCCGTTGCATTACTTCCGTAACCGTCATACACTCTGCCGACGGTTTTGCGCTCGCAAAATCGGTTTGTTGTTCTTGCAGAGAAAACCCAGAGGAGGAATATAGTGAAAACAACGCTTTGTGCAGTCGCGTTAGTGGTAGCGCTCAGCCTCTCAGCGGTTGCGGCGAATACCCAGAAGCCCGTAATGGCGAATCATCTTGCGGGTAACCCAAACGCAGAGATTCCGCAAGCTGTTAGCAGTCCCACCGCTACTCCGCCATCTCTATGCAAACCGTGCCTGTTCTACGGTGGAGATCTCAACCCTTCCGATCCCAACGCTGCGGGCATGTCGGATGAGAATACCCTTCTCATCGTCGGCGGCGGCAGTACTTACGGTGCGGTAGAAATTCCCACCGGAGTAACGGCGCAAGTCTTCGGTATTATCGTCAACGTTCAAGCCGATGCAGCTTTTGATCCGCAGACGGCCACCTACGACATCCGGACTGGAGTTGTGGATGGAAACGGCGGAACCAGCATCGCTTCCGGCTCGGGCACGACGATCGTGCAAGCGACCGGGCGAAACTTTCTGGGTCTGAACGAGTACACCATTGCTGTATCGTGGTCCACACCGATAACGCTTCCCTCGGGAGAATATTGGTTTAACCTCACCCCTCAATGCCTCAACACGTTGGATGGCAGTTGCAATGTTTTCCGGCAGTTTGTATCCAACACCACGCAGCTCACGAACAACATCCACGGCGCCTGGCAACCCACACACGAGATGTTCTTGAACTCGACTTACTTCGGGTTGACCTTTACGAACTGGTGCGATTCAGTCATCGGTTTCAACCGCCTGCAGTGCGACGCCCTGTCGTTTGGGTTACGCGGAACCGACTAGCGAACTGATTGCAAGCGGGTCTAAAGATCGCACCGAGCGGTTCCAGCGAGTTCGCAGAACCGTTCATCCTGAAGAAGACAGCGAAAAAATCGAAGAGGAGGAATCGAGTGAAAACCACGCTTTTCGCAGCAACCTTAGTAATGGCTCTTACTCTCTCAGCGGCAGCCGCCACGAACAAGCCGCCGGTGTCGCAACATCTGGCTGGCAGTGCCGAAAATGGACCTATGTTTACCGGCAAAGGCATTCCCCCAGCACTGTGCGACCCATGCGTGTTCTATGGTGGCGACCTCAACACAAGTGTCCCCAATGCAGCGGGGATGTCGGATGAAAACACTCTTTTCATCCCCGGCAGTTCCACCTACGGCAATCTCACTGTTGTCGGAGGTGTCACAGTCACGGTCACAGGAATCTTGTTTAACGTCCAGGCAGACGCGAACTTCGATCCTCTGACCGCCAGCTATGACGTCAGAACCGGCGTTTCGGAGGGCGAAGGTGGAACCAGCATCGCTTCTGGAACGGCCAACACCCAGGTGGCGGCGACGGGCCGCAACTTCCTCGGCCTGAATGAATACACCGTGGCAGTGCAGCTGTCTACGCCGCTGGTACTCGGCGAAGGAGCGTACTGGTTTAACCTCACCCCGACCTGCACCAACGGAGCGGTCGATGGCAGCTGCAGTGCTGGAAGGTTTTTTGTCTCCAACACAACCCAACGCACCAACTCCGTAAACGGCGGGGACCAGGCGCTCGGACAGATGTACCTGAACTCGAGTTTCTTCGGGTTCAGCTGGGCCAACTGGTGTGATTCGTCCCTGGGATTCAACGTGAGACAATGCGCCGACTTGTCCTTCGGCCTCATGGGGACGACCAATTAACTAGCAGCCGAGAATAGCTTGCAACACGAACAGGAGAGAAGCCGGGAACTCCCGGCTTCTCTTTTTTTGTTTTTGTTTATCTCTTCTTACGCCGAAACAAGGGCCTCGCTCTAAGACCAGTAAGTCCGGTCCAGGGACCGGTACTGGATGGCCTCGGCAATGTGCTTGGGTTCGATGGGAGCGGTCTCTTCGATGTCGGCAATGGTTCGCGCGACTTTCAGGATGCGGTCATGAGCGCGGGCGCTGAGTCCCTGCTGGGTCATGGCGCGCTCGAGCAGGCGCTCGCAGTCGGCAGAAAGCTCGCAGAAGGCGCGGATGTGGCGGGATGACATCTGGGCGTTGCAATAAATCTTTTCTCGGGAAGATGCGAAGCGGTCGAGTTGCTTTTGCCGGGTGCGTATGACGCGCTCGCGAATCTTCGCCGAACTCTCCGGTTCGGTGGTCGAACGCATCTCCTTGTAGTTCACCGCCGGCACGTCGATGTGAATGTCGATGCGATCCATCAGGGGTCCGGAGATCTTCGAAATGTAGCGCTGGATCATGGGGGTGGTGCACTGGCACTCGCGGGTGCGATCGTTGCGGAAGCCGCAGGGGCAGGGATTCATCGCCGCGGCCAGCATGAAACGCGCGGGAAAGGTGAGAGCCATGGCGGCGCGGGCGATGGTGACCGAGCCGTCTTCGAGCGGCTGGCGCAAGACTTCGAGGACGTTACGGGGAAACTCCGGAAGCTCGTCGAGGAACAGCAGGCCGTTGTGGGAGAGCGAGACTTCTCCGGGTCGCGGTATGACGCCTCCGCCAATCAGTCCAGCGTCAGAGATGGTGTGATGAGGTGAGCGATAGGGCCGCTTGCCTACGAGGCCGCTGCCGGGATCGAGCACTCCGGCCACGCTGTGAATCTTGGTGGTCTCGAGCGCCTCTTCAAAAGTCAGCGGTGGCAGGATGGTGGGCATGCGCTTGGCCAGCATGGTTTTGCCCGAACCCGGCGGCCCGATCATCAGGATGTTATGGCCTCCGGCGCAGGAGATCTCGATGGCGCGTTTCGCAGTTTGCTGGCCTCGAACATCTTTGAAATCGACCAGAAATTCCTGCGATTCGCGCAGCAGCGCGTCGCCATCGGCCTTCAGCGGGACAATTCCGTTGCCCGAGTTCACGAAGTGGATTACATCCAGCAGCGAACGCACGGGATAAACATCGACTCCGCCGACCATGGCGGCTTCGCGGGCGTTGGCTTCGGGAACGACCAGGCGCGAAATCTTTCTGCCACGAGCCTCGAGGGCAATGGGCAGCGTGCCGCGAATGCCGCGAACCCCGCCGTCGAGCGACAACTCTCCCACTAACAGGCAGTCGGATATCTCTTTCTTGGTGAGACCGCCGTAGGCGCCGACGATTCCCAGCGCCATGGGCAAGTCGAATCCGGAACCTTCCTTCTTGATATCGGCGGGGGCGAGGTTAATGGTGATGTGCGTGGGCGGAATGTCATAGCCGCAGTTCTTCAGCGCGGCGCGCACCCGGTCGCGGCTCTCTCGCACCGCGGCGTCCGGCAAGCCGACGGTGTGAAAGTGGTCCTGGTCGGTCTTGATGCCGGAGCAATCCACTTCCACCTGAATGATATTGGCGTCGATGCCATAGACCGCGGCGCTGAGGGTCTTGTAGAGCATGGGTGCTCCGGGCGAGACATTTACGTGCCGCCATCGGCACACCAAGGCCTGATTCCGGAATGTAGCTAGGTTACGCGTGCGGCTTGGCGCGCGCTGTGATAGATGTCACGGGGTGAGGCTGTGGATATGTGTAATGGGAAGCTTATGAGAAACTCTCGAAGCAGGTGGTACGAAGTCGTTCAGTGTGCACTCTGGTCTCGCTGCGCCAGAAATCTATCCTGGCATGCTTTGGCGGAGGACAGCAGTTCGTTGAATTCGGAAGTTCCGCGGAGCTTCACCAGCAGTGGGTCGGTTTGCAGGGCGGTGTAGGCGCAGTAGTTTTGTTCAACGGCTTTTCGCAGCAGGCGTAGAGCGGCATCTTTCTGGCCGCAGTATGCGAGCAGGGCTCCGACGGAATAGCGGGGCTCGACATCGACTCCGGCCAGGGCGAAGGCTTCCACTTTCTTAGCAGCGGCGTCGCATTGGGGCGAGTGCTGAGGATCCACGCAGGCTTGAATCAAATCGCGGCCCATTAACGGAGAGCTCGATGCGCCGCGAACCGCTTGGCGCGCTTCGGCGAGTTTGCCCTGGCCCAGAAGAATCGTGCCGTTTTGCATAGCGGCATACTCCGAACCGGCATCGAGGCGCACAAACTCCATGGCCCGCTGGGGATCGCCGAGTTGCACAAAGACGCCGGAGCAGGACCGGATCTGATAGTTGCCGTGATCCAGCGCCCGCGCGGAGCCGCACTCGCGCCCCGATTCATCCAGCAATCCCGCATAGCGCAGAACGTAGGACAAAGCGAAGTGGGCCATGGTGTTGGTGGGATGGCGCTGCACCGAGGCTGACGCTTCCGCATAGGCATGCGCAGTGTCACCGCGATCGGTTTGTAGAGTAATCAGATAGCTGGCGGCGGAAATCAAATCCGGATCGAGCGCCAGGGCGCGTTCCAGGGCGGAGTTGGCCCGCTTGAGTGCTGCTTCGCCGCCGTCGCCGTAGGCGCTGTTGTAGTAATAGCGGATTCCGAGAGCATCCCAGGCAGGGGCGTAGGCGGGATCAATTCCCACGGCACGTTCCAGCATCGCGATCGCATCCTTGTTGGGAGCGACATCATGGGGAACGGCGATGCTGCGCAAATACAAGTCGTAAGCTTCTTCGCTCTTGGGGCGAGTGCCGGCCTCGCCAGAGGCCGAGAATCCTCCCAGCACGGGGACCAGGCTTTGCCGCACTCGGGACGTGATCTGTTCCCGCATTGCAATCTTGTCGGACGCTGCAACATTGATGGTATCTCGCCAAACGCTGCGGTTATTGGCGAGGTCCACCGCTTCCAGAGTGATCTCCAGCTGATTCCCTTCCGTGAGGTAGTGCCCGGTAATGATGGAGGTCACACCCATCTCGCGGCCCGCCTGTTGCAAGTCCAGGTTAGGTCCGTTGTACTTGCTGGTGGTGGCAAAGGGACGGATGGAAAACGACGGCACATAGCTCAAGGCAGTCGCAATTTCATCGGGCAAGGCGAGTTGTAGGAAATCAGTGGCCTTATCGGAGCCGACATTCTGGAAGGGCAGGACGGCAATGGCCTTTGCGCTTACAGAGTCCATGGGGGAGACGGCGATATGCCGCGACTGCCAGAAGAAGATGGCCACCACGATTGCGGCGATGATGGCAACCGCGCCGGCAGTGGGCCAGGGGCGCCATTTCTTGCGGGCATCGGTCGCAGGCTCAAGGACGGCCGCGGACTTGCCGGAGTCTGTGTCCCGTTTCAGGCGTTGCAGGTCGGCACGCATCTCCGCCGCGCTCTGATAGCGGAGGTTGCGGTCTTTCTCCAGGGCTTTGTGGATGATCCGTTCCAGTTCGGCGGGCATGTCGGGATTCAACCGAAACGCGGACGTGGGTGCTGCGTCGAGAATAGCCTTGAAGATGACCGCGGAACTCTCGCCGCGGAACGGCGGAATGCGCGTGGCCATCTCGTAGAGCACGGCGCCGAAAGAGAACAAGTCGCTGCGGCCGTCGATTTCTTTCGCGCGCGCTTGCTCGGGAGACATGTAAGCCGCAGTACCGAGGGTAGAGCCATGGCTGGTGAGATGCCGATCGTCAATCGTCGCCGTCAGACCACGCGTCGATGCACTCTGGCTGGAGGAGTTGGTCGTAGGCGAGAGCTTCGCCACGCCGAAGTCTAGAATCTTGGCGTGATCCCGCTTGGTGACGAAGATGTTGGCGGGCTTGATATCGCGATGAACAATGCCAGCGGAGTGAGCGGCGTCGAGCGCATCGGCTATCTCGATGGAGAGTGACAACAGGGCTTCGGTTTCCAAAGGCGGCCCGGCGATCAGATGCTTCAGGGTTATGCCATCGAGAAACTCCATGGCGATGAAAGCCTTCCCCTCCTGCTCCCCAATGTCGTAAATCGTACAGATGTTGGGATGGTTCAGGGCGGAGGCGGCTTGAGCTTCGCGTTGAAAGCGCGCGAGTGCCTGGGGATCGCGGGCAACGTCATCGGGCAGGAACTTGAGGGCTACGAAGCGGTGCAGGCGCGTGTCCTCAGCCTTGTACACGATCCCCATGCCGCCGCCGCCCAGCTTCTCCACAATGCGGTAGTGCGAGATGATTTGGCCGATCAACGAAACAAGTCCGCCCCTTGCCGATCATACTAGCAGGCTGCGGAAAAATGGACTCC
>PMXH01000439.1:0-11044 GCA_003165855.1 Acidobacteriaceae bacterium
GTCGTCACCATCGGCATGACCGGCCGACAATTCGTGCTCAATCAAATCCAGGCCATCGGTACCAACGAAATCTGGGCCGAATACCTCGGCGGCGCGCCGCACATCAGCAACTCCAACCCCGACCCCCTCACCATCGACGACCTCCACGCTGTCCAGCAGGTCGTCCCCGGAATCGTCGCCTCCTCGCCCGTTACTACGCTCTCCGACCGCGTTCCCGTCGGCAACGGCAAGGAAAAAGACGTCTCCATCCTCGGCGTCAACCCCGAATACCGGCAGGTGCGCAACCTCGTGATCCCTTCCGGAAGGTTCTTCGATCAGGAAGATTCCCAGGCCCACAACAAAGTCGGAGTGATCACCGAGAAAATGGCCATCGACGTCTACGGTTCCGCGCAAGCCGCCATCGGCAAAGTCATCAAGCTCACCGGACTGCCCTTCACCATCATCGGAACCTTCAAAGAGCGCGTGGAAACCTTCGGCCAGTCGGAAATCGTCGATAACACCCTGCTCATCCCCTACTCCGTGAGCCGGTATTTCATGGAGACCTCCAACGTCAAACTCCTATACTTCTCCATGGAAGACCCCTCCATGGTGCCGCCCGCGACCGCGCAGATCAAACGCGTGCTGCAGTCGCGCCACCGCTCGGAGTCGGTCTACAACGTCTCCAATCTAACCGCGCTTCTTGTGATGACCGACCGCATCTTCACCGGCCTCACCTGGATGCTGCTGGGCATCGCCATGGTCGTCCTCCTGGTGAGCGGCATCGGCATCATGAACATCATGCTGGCTACCGTGAATTCGCGCATCCGCGAGATCGGCATCCGCAAAGCCGTCGGCGCCACCAACCGCGAGATCCGCTTCCAGTTTCTCGCCGAAGCGATTCTCATCTCCCTCATCGGAGGCCTGGTCGGCATCGTCGTCGGCCTCGCCATCCCCTACTCGATCCGCTTCCTCACCGAGTATCGCGTTCCCATCTCGGGCCTGTCGGCCATTATCGCCATCCTGGTCTCGTCGCTGGTAGGAGTAATCTTCGGCACCGTCCCCGCCGCCCGCGCCGCCCACCTCGACCCGGTCGAAAGCCTGCGCTACGAGTAACGAGCGCTCCTACCTACTCCCAGGGTGCCCCCGTCATTGTCTCCGCGCCTTTTGCGGAGACAGGGCGGGTGTCGGTCGCTTTTGTCCTTGATTGGCCGACCCGACGAGCCGTGATCCGGTTTTGTCCCCTCAACGCCCTTTTCAGCCCTCCTCTCCCGCGAGAAAAGCCTCGGCGATGCCTTCTGCAACGAAAAAGTTGCATTTTCGATTCAATCGGAAGTAATATGAATTACGGGGCACGATGGTTTCCCAGTTCGGACCCTGTACCGCTAACTAACTTCCAGACTTGCAGTTCGGCCTGTGCAAAAACATAAGAGGTGGTTGGTCCGCCTCCGTCCCGGTTCGGAGAGTTCAATATGTCGTGGTACGCATACTGCCTTACCGAGCACCAGACCCTTCCAAACGGCACCCGTTCCCGACGCCCATTTGTCATTGAAAACGTCCAAGGCGTGAACGGAGCCCCAGTGCTCAGCTATCCCAGCGGCGAGTTTGCTGTGATTGTGAGCGAATACGATCCCAACTCTGCAGAACTTGATCAGAAATCGGCCATCGAGCATGCCCGCGTGGTCAGCGGCTGCTTCCGCAATTCCACTGTATTGCCGTTCCGCTTCGGAACCATCTTCGAGAGTGACGACGCGCTTCGCCAAGCCGTCCGGGTCAACCGGCGTGCGTTCGGCGTGAGTGTCGCCAAGCTCCGTGGGAAGTCCGAGATGCACATTAAGCTGACCGTCACCGACGGCTCGCTGCGTGAGGCCATGATCGACGTCATCCTGCCCGACACCGTCGGCGGCGACTATCTTTCAAAGCTGCGCGTCAAGGCTTCCCGGGAACGCGAGCGCCAGACCAAGGCCCGTGCTCTCTCGGTGCAAGTCCACAAGCTGTTTAACCCGCTGGAAGAGGAAGTGAGCTGCAAGAAGGTTGCGCCCCAAGGCATGCTCATCGACATCGCCCATCTCATCGACACCAAGTCGGTTGAGAAATACCAGAACCGCTACAACACAGCTGCCAAGCAGTTGAAGAACTGCCAGGTGGCCATCAGCGGACCCTGGCCGCCTTACCACTTCCTGCCCGGAAAGCTGCGCACAGTGGCCGGAAACAGCTAGCTTTAACCCATTCGAGCCGCCGGTTTCGGACTGGCGGCTCGCAGTGATCCTACCCTCACGGTGCAGTCAATGTGCATGCTTCTGCACTCGTCGAGGCCGCGATGGCTGGCCGTCAGACAGTTCCATTCGTTGTTTCCTTGTCCTAAGCCACGAACAGTCAACAACTTGCGCAACTAAGAGATCCCATCGGCTACGTCCCGCCTTTGGCTCGGGAAGTGCTTGTTCCCAATGTACTAAAGAGGCCGCAACCTAAAGCAATGACCCTCACTCTCTTCTCTTCAAAACGTTTCCCAAACTGCCGTTCCGGCTGGCGGAGCGGCAACTTGCATCGCCTTTCCTGACAATCGCCTACCAACTTGCCTCTTTGAAACGTGGCCCCAGCAATGGGGCCACACTTTTTGTGGCAGGCTCCTAGAAGAGCCTCCACACAAAGTGGGCCAGCACTGCAAACAGCAACAGCATGAACACCCCGCCAATCCAGACGAGGAAGTTCAGCGTCATCTTCGTCGAGTTGATCTCTTTCTTGTCCATACCCCACGCTAGCACAGACGGTCGNNCCTGAGGATGACAATCAGACTGACCCACCACCTAAGATCTGGCGGGCGAGACGCCGACGACGCTACTAGATAGGCTTGCCGCGGAAGAAGTAGACCAATTCGATGATCAGGATGATGACGACCATGAGTTCGAGGACGAAAGCGCGGCTTTGGTTGAATTCGTCGACCATGAAACGGTAGAGCTCTTCGGCGGTTTGCAGTTTTTGCTGAACAAGGTCCTTGTAGTCGGGCACGCCGACTTTCAAGGCCGCGAGCTTGTAGAGGCGGGCGGAAAACATGTCACTGAGGAATTTGATGGCGTTGTCGGCGCGCTCGGTGAGTTCGCTGACGTCGAGCAGGACGGTGTGGAGTTTTGAAGCGGCGCGGGCGGTGCGCCAGCGCGACCACAGGCCGCGGCCTCCGCGCTCGAGGAAGTCATAGACACCTTCCAGCTGTTTGGTCAGCAATTCGTCGTAGTGGCGGAACTCGAGCAACTGGGAGTTGGCGTACTGCAGGAGCTGGATGGCGGTTTCGGCGCCGACTGGATTGTCATAGATGAAGGCGGCATTCCAGCCGATTACGGCGAGGTCGTGGGGATAGTAGGAAATCCGGGATTGAAGAATCTCCTGCCGCTCGCCATCGGAAAGAGGCTGGGTTTCGCCACGCACCACTTGAGAGATAAAACCTCCTTGGGAAGCCAGAAGATCGGTGGCGGAGGGTGAGCCTTCTATCTCGCGAAGATGGAAGATGAAATAATCTTCCTGCAACCACTCGGTGGAATACGGCTTGACCAGGGCGGGGGCGGCGCGCTCGAGTTTCTGCTTGACGATGCGAGTGGCCAGGCTTTCGAAGTTGGTGTCCCAGACCCAGCGGCTGGAAAGTTGGACGAGCTTGTCCCAATCGCCGGAGAAGGGAAGCTCGAAGACCACGCTGACTACGCCGTAGTCGAAGTACTTGATGTCGCCCTGGAGGCGCTCGCCGCTTTCAAGAACGAGGGGTTCGAGGACTTCTTCGACCGGAGGACGCTGGTAGCGGACGTATCCGGGAGCGAGGTGTTTGAAGCTGGCATCGGCGGTGCGGGCGCCGAGGATGTGGCGAAGCTCGTCGAGGCGAATCTCCTCGCAAACGTCGAACTGGATCAGCACCAGGACAGAGCCGGATAAGGGCGCGTCGGGGGGCTTGGTTGCCACGAGAGTGGGCAGGGCCTCGGCTGGGACCTTGCCGATGGTTGGGGCGGTGATGGTGGTTTCACGATCCATGACTTCAGCAGCCAAGGCTGAACTGCCTGAGACTTGAGGATCCATTACTTCGTAACCCATTACTTCGGGATCCATAACTTCCTAACTGAGAATGCGTACTGAGAATTCGTCCCGCCTCGATGTTATGTCTGGCTGGGTGGAGAGGCGGCGAGAAGTCTATTGTCCCAGAATAAGGGTAATCTGGCGAGGGGCAGGGGTTAGCATTGGGCTATAAATCGCGGTTAAATGGTGCAGAATCAGCGTCTTCTGGACAATTCCCATAATAGAAATCCACCCGCTGCCAGGGCCGTTATGGCTAGCCCNNGCGGCAACTGAAGCCGTCGGCGATGATCAGCCAGTCGGGCGGAGCGCGGCGGACGGCGGGGAGGAGTTCGAGTTCGCCGATCGCGATAGATAGGTCGTACTTATCGGGATCGAAGCCGAAGGAGCCGGCCATGCCGCAGCAACCGGGAGCGGGACTTTGGAAGTCGATACCGAGGCGGCGCAGGACCGACTCTTCGGCGGTCATCTTCATTAGCGACTTGTGGTGACAGTGGCCGTGGAGGATGGCTTTGCGATTCAGCCGGGGCAAAGGAAGACGTGGGGCATGAGTTTCGAGAAACTCGCTTAACAGGAAAGTCTGGCGCGAGAGGGCTTGGGCACGTTCGTCATGGGGAAAGAGGTTGATGAGTTCGTCGCGGAAGACGGCAACGCAACTGGGTTCGAGGCCGACGATAGGAATGCCGGCTTCGATTTCGGGAGAGAGTTCGTCGAGGATCTGAAGCAGGAGCGATTGGGCGCGGTCGAGCATGCCGAAGTCGTAGAGCGGGCGGCCGCAGCAGAGGTTGACTCGCGGGACGATGACGCGGAAGCCGGCGGTTTCCAGGACCTCGACGGCAGCTCTGGCGGTCTGAGGCTGGAAATAGTTGTTGAAAGTGTCGGGCCAGAGGAGGACGGGCGGGGCCTCGTCAGGGGCTAAAGGCCCTTTATCAAAGGAAGGCTTGATCGCAGCGCTGGAAGCGCTGCGCCACCCAAAACCATTTTTCCTAGCGCCTCGCGCTCTAAGTGTCCGCGTGCGATGGAACCAAGACTTGAAAGTCTCTGGAGCGAACGCGGGGATGGCGCGCTCTTTGGGGATTCCGGCGACCAACTTTGAGAGGTCGCGTAGGAATGGGAGTTGCGTGGTGAGGTTGGCGAGACCGGGGGCGTGCGATGCTGCGCGAGCCCAGAGATCGATGTTGCCGAAAGCGTAGGCGTGGCGCGAGCGGAAGCGGCCCTCGTAGTAATGGGAGAGGAATTCGGATTTGTAGGTGGCAACGTCGACGCCAACCGGGCACTCGGTTTTGCATCCCTTGCAGGCGAGGCAGAGATCGAGCGACTGCTTCACTTCTTCGCTCCGCCAACCGTCACGGATGACCCCATCTTTTCGGCCTTGGCCTTGCGTCATCTCCCAGAGCAAGTGAGCACGGCCGCGAGTGGAGTGTTCTTCATCGTGCGTGGCGCGGAAACTGGGGCACATCAGGCCGCCTTCTTCGCGGCGGCACTTGCCTACACCCACGCAGCGGAGAGTAGCCTGGGCAAGGCTGCCATGGTCGTCGAGAAACTGGAAGTTGGTTTTCGGTTCCCATGGAAAGTAGTTCGCGCCAAGACGGAGGTTTTCATCGAGCTTGTAGGGCGGCTTTCCCGGTAAACCAATCAGCTTGCCGGGATTCATCTTCCATTCGGGGTCCCACGCCGACTTGAATTCGCGGAAAGCCTGAACCAACTCGGGGCCAAACATCCTCGGAAGCAGTTCGGCGCGGGACTGCCCGTCGCCGTGTTCGCCGGAGATGGAGCCGCCATAGCTGACCACGAGATCGGCAGCCTCCTCCATAAACTTGCGGAACTTGGTGATGCCGTCTTTCGATTGCAGATCGAAATTGATGCGGGTGTGCACGCAACCGTGGCCGAAGTGGCCGTAGAGCGAGCCTTTGTAGGCGTAGGCACCCATCATCTTGCGCAGGTCGCGGAGATAGCCGCCAAGTTTCTCGGGCGCAACGGCGGAGTCTTCCCAACCTTCCCAGTTCAGCGGTTCGCCGGGGACATGCGAGGTCACACCGAGACTGGATTCGCGCACTTCCCACACGCGCTTGGCTTGCTGCTTGTCGGTGTAGAGCCGCAGGTTGGGAGGGCTGGCACTGCGGCTAAGGGACTGCATCAAAACGCGGGCCTGGGATTCGGCTTGCGGCGCGGTTTCGGCGCCGAACTCGACCATCAGCCAGCCACCGCCTTCCGGCAGAAGCGCGAGACCTTCGGAGTTAATGCCCTTCGTTCGCGTGTAGCCGACTAGAAGATCGTCGAAGCCTTCGAGGCCGATGGGCTCGTGCTGCATGATTTCGGGGACATGATCAGCACACTGATAAATGTCGGGATAAGCGACGACCAACAGCACACGTTCGGGAGGACTTTCGACCAGCCGACACGTTGCTTCGAGAACTGTGACGCAGGTGCCTTCGGAGCCGACGAGGGCGCGGGCAACGTGGAAGCCGTTCTCGGGCAGAAGATAGTTCAGGTTGTAACCGGAAACACGGCGCGGAATGTTCGGAAAACGCTGGCGGACAAGATCGCCATAGGTGGCCGCGATGGTTTGCAGTTTCGTGTAGATGGCGGCGCGGCGGCCGCCGTGTTGGAGAATGTAGTCGAGTTCCGCGCTGGACGTGGCTCCAACTTTCATGCGGACGCCATCGTAGGTGAGGATTTCGAGTTGCTCGATGTTGTCATCGGTCTTGCCGGCCATCACGGAATGGACGCCGCAGGAGTTGTTGCCGATCATGCCGCCGAGCGTGCAGCGGTCGTGGGTGGCGGGATCGGGCGCGAAGGTGAGGTGATGCTGTTCGGCAGCGGCGCGGAGATGGTCAAGCACGACTCCGGGCTGTACGCGGGCGATGCCGCGGGCGGGATCGATTTCCAGAATCCTCGCCATGTACTTGGAAAAATCGAGGACGACGGCGACATTGCAGCACTGGCCGGCGAGAGAGGTGCCGCCGCCGCGGCAGAGGAGTGGCGCGCCGAACTCGCGGCAGAGCGCGACGGTTGTTAAGACATCGTCGGCATCGCGGGGGAGCACGACGCCGATGGGGACCTGGCGATAGTTGGAGCCGTCGGTGGCGTAGAGGGCGCGGGTGCCGCGGTCGAATCGGACATCACCGTGAATCTGTGCGCGCAGACCTTCGGCCAGAGCGAGGGCGTCCACTTGCGCGGACTTCGACTTTGCGGCCTGGGCAAGTTCTGCGAATGGCTCTGGCATTTCGGCCCGACCTCTCTTCAGTTCGAGGACGAGTTCCCCGCGTCAGAGTTATGGCTCACCTTGGTGATCTGGATTTTTGTCCGGTCGCCGTGGGCTTCGATGTTAATGGTGATCATGGTCCTACGGTCGTTGGAAATGATGGTGCAGCGGCCCGCATCGGAAGTGGTAACCATCGCATTGGGGAACTTCGATTTATAGAAGGTCGAGACTTGGTCTACCGAGTCGGTACTCTCGGAGGTTAGCGATGCCGTGTGAACTCCTCCGAAATCGACCGAAGCAGCGCCTTCTTTCAGAGTCTGCGCTCCGGGATAGATATCCACTCCGAGATTGCGAGCCGCCGCTTCCGGGTCTTTTGTGGTCTCGACGCTGCCGAACGGGGTCTCGACTTTCACGTTGTTGCCGTCCTGATGAACGTGCGCATGACGAGCGATGCGCCAGGCGAAGATCCCAATGGACGCAACGCTGAGAATTCCCAGAAGCACGACTACGCCCACCACGATCAGAATGACTTTAAGAGCACCGCCGCCCTGAGGAGGATTGGCGGGAGGCAAGGGCGTGGGAGAACCTGAAGCGGCCGGCGAAGCAGTGGCGGATGACGGCGGAAGCGTAGAAGCGAGAATGGGTGCGCCGCACTTGCTGCAGAATCTGGTTCCGGAAACGATATTCGTGCCACAAGAATTGCAGAATGCCATAAGTCACCTCATATGCATGCGGTTGTACACGTTCGGCGCGAGTATACCGCAGATTGAAGGGAAAGAGAGCGCGATGTCCCCCAGGTCGTGGTGCAAATAAGGAAGCGAGCCAAACGCGCGATTATTGGGTCGCCAAGACCGCGACCCTTCGCACGGCTCGCTCAGATCCTTCACGGCGCAAAGAACGCTTGTTCAGGATGACAATCACATCTTAGTTCCACAGGCGGGTGGCGTAGTCGGTCATGGTGAGTCCCAGCAAAAGGAGAAGGAAGAACAGTGCGGCGATCACGACCAGCTTGGTGAGCTTTTCGCTGGCGCCTTTGACGTGCATGAAGAAGAGAGCGACCAGAGTGGCTTTGATGCTGGCGATGGTCAGGGCGACGGGAGCGTTAAATTTTCCCAAGTCGAGCGTTGCGGCGTAAACGGTGAGAGCGGTGCCGATGAGGAGCGCAAAGAAGACTGCGAAGTATGTGGGCAGCGGCGATTTTGCTGATGAATGGTCAGACATAGAGCCTCACGGATGCCGGTCGATCAGGTAAAGCAAGGGGAACAGGTAAATCCAGACAATGTCGACGAAATGCCAGTACAGGCCGCCGATCTCGACTGGAGTATGCCACTCGGGGGTGAAGCGTCCCTTCCAGGCCATGGCGAAGAGCCAGAGAAAAATTCCCAGGCCGATAATCATGTGCAGCGCGTGCAGGCCGGTCATGACGAAGTAGAGGGAGAAGAAAAGCTGCGCGTGGTGCGGGTCGGCGTATTGATCGGGATGTCCGGGGATCGGAACGTTCTGGAAACTGAAGGAAGCTCCGGGAACGTGATGCTCTTCGAATTTGTCTTTGTACTCGATGCCTTTGATGCCGAGGAAGGTGAGGCCGAGGAGCATGGTGACGGCGAGGCTGACGAGCAACAGAGTGCGCCGAGCGGTTTGCGCGGCCCAGACGGCCAGGACCACGGTTAAGCTGCTGCAGATGAGCACTGCAGTATTGGTGGCGCCCAGCGGCATGTTGATCGACTTGCTAGCGGCGGCGAAATCTCCGAAGTACCAGCGACGGTACACCAGATAAGCGCAGAACAGTCCGCCGAAGAACATGACTTCGGTGGCGAGGAAGAGCCACATGCCCAGGCTGGCGGCGTCGCGCTGCTGTTGGGGCTCGGCGAAATGGTGCAAGAGAGCCGGGTTGTGGGCTTCGCCGTGAGCGTCTGCCTGAACGGCTGCGGCGGAGCTGGCGTTATTTTGCAACGGGGACCTCCTGCTTGTAGGGTGCGTCCAGTTCGTCGTAGTTGTAAGCTTCCCAGGTTACGACGGGCTCTTCGTCGAAGTTGAAGGTCGGCGGCGGCGAGGATGTTTTCCACTCGAGTCCAGCGGCGTTCCAGGGATTGTCGGACGACGGCTTGCCGTAGCGCATGGACCAGAGGAAATAAATCATGGGCAGAAGATATCCGACGCCGAGAACGGTTGCACCGGCGGTCGACAATACGTTGAGCACCTGGAATTCCGGCATGTGGCTGTAATCGTAGTAACGGCGTGGCATGCCCATGTAGCCGAGCAAGAACTGCGGGAAGAAGGTGAGGTTGAAACCGATGAAAACGATCAGCGCGGCCAGACGCGCCCAGCCCTCGGGATAAAGTCGCCCTGAGATTTTGGGCCACCAGAAATGCATTCCTCCGAGATAGCCCATCACGGCTCCTCCAACCATGATGTAGTGGAAATGGGCGACGACGAAGTAGGTGTCGGTGACGTGAACGTTGATTCCGAGAGCCGAGAGGAATAGTCCGGTGAGGCCGCCGATGGTGAAGAGTCCGAGGAAGCCGAAGGCGTAGAGCATCGGCGCATCGTAGTGGATCGAGCCCTTGTAGAGAGTGGCCGTCCAGTTGAAGACTTTAATGGCGGAAGGCAGAGCCACGGCATAGCTCAAGAAGGAAAATACAAGAGCGGAGTAGACGGAAATTCCGGCTACAAACATGTGGTGAGCCCATACCAGGAAGCCGAAAACGGCGATGGCAATGGAGGAAAACGCGACGAAGCTGTAACCGAAGATGCGTTTGCGCGAGAAGCAAGCGATGATCTCAGTGACGACGCCCATCGAGGGCAGAATCATGATGTAGACGGCAGGATGGGAATAGAACCAGAACAGATGTTGAAAGAGGAGCGGATCGCCGCCGAGTTTGGGATCGAAGATGCCGAGGTGCAAAGTGCGTTCGGCCGCGACCAGCACGATGGTGACGGCAACGACCGGCGTGCCCAGGAGTTGAATGATGCTGGTGGCGTAATGCGCCCAGATGAACAGGGGCAAACGTGACCAAGTCATGCCTGGGCAACGCATGCGATGGATGGTGACGACGAAGTTCAGGCCGGTGAGGATGGAAGAGAATCCGGCCACAAAGATCGCGAGTCCGGCTTCGACTATTTTTGTGTTGGTGAAGGAGGTGCTAAAGGGAGCGTAGAACGTCCAACCGGTGTCGACGCCGCCGGTCAGCATGCAGTGCAGCATCATCACGCCGCCGATGACGTAGAGATACCAGCTCAGCAGGTTGATGCGGGGGAAGGCGAGGTCTTTGGCCCCGATCATGAGCGGTACGAGAAAGTTGCCGAGCACAGCGGGGATGGAAGGAATCAAGAAAAAGAAGACCATGACCATGCCATGCATGGTGAAGAGCTTGTTATAAGTATCGGCCTGCACCAGATCGCCCGCGGGCGTGAGCAATTCGAGGCGAATGAGCAGGGCAAAGAAGCCGCCGATGAAAAAGAAGAACGTGATGGAAAGGAGATAAAGCAGCGCGATGCGTTTGTGGTCGGTGGTGAGCAGCCACGACNNACGAGGGCGTTTACCTGTTCTTCGCTGACCAAGCCTTGAAAGGTGGGCATGATGGGCTGGAATCCCTTGACCCGCTTGGCGCCTGGGTCGAGGATACACTCGCGAACGTAGTTTTCGTCGGCGGTGACAGTGCGGCCATCTTCAAGCTGGACGGGGCTGCCGAAAACTCCGTGCAGATTGGGGCCCCGGCCTTGCGTGTCACTGCGATGGCAGGTAGAGCAGCCGAGTTCGGCGAAAATCTTCTCGCCGGTCGCGGAGAGTGGACCGGTCGAACCACCGTT
>PMXH01000439.1:11067-16639 GCA_003165855.1 Acidobacteriaceae bacterium
TCCACCTTCCACATCCATTGTTTTGCGACGATGTAAACTTCGGTCGCATCGTCGGGCGGGGTGCGCTCTTTGAAGTAGACGATGGCGCCCCACGCGAAGATGACCATGAAGATGAGGAACGGGATAGCACTCCAGGTGATTTCGAGCGCAGTGGAACCTTCAATCTGTTCCGCCCGGACGCCGGGACGGTGACGGAAGCGAGCCGCGAAAAAGATGACCAGGACGAAGACCAGCAGGGCCATCATCCCGGTGACGATGAGCAGGAAAATGTAGAGCGCATCCACGTGGCCTGCCATCGTGGAGGCTTGCTCCGGCCATAATGGAAAATTATTGAGCATACCGTGTCTTTGCTGCCGTCTTCTTGGTTACCGCGCGGTCGAGCCGCCACAAGATGAAAAGGAAAACACCCATGAAGAGAATTGTGGCGGCGGCCGCCAGGCGCAGGATGTTGGCTACCATGGCGCCATATTTCCCGGTCTCAGGATCATAGTGATAGCAATAGAGCAGCACCGCGTCGACGGCATTGCCGATCTTGCCCTGCGAAGCCTCCACTAGCCCCATGCGCAGATCTTTGGGAGGGAAATCCACACCGTAGAAATAGCGCGAGATGCGGCCTTGCGGCGTGAGCACCATGATGGCAGTGGCATGCGCGAACTGATTGCGCTTGGGGTCATATTGATACTGGAAGCCGACAACCTTGGTGAGCGCGTTGATCGAGTCCGGCTGGCCGGTGAGGAAATGCCAGCCTGAAGCGGCATTGGGTCGTCCGTAGCGAGCGACGTAGTCTTTCTTCTTGGCGGCGGCCATCTCGGGAGTCTCGCGCGGGTCGAAGCTGACGGTGACCACGTCGAATTGATTGCCCACGTCGAACTTCACCAGGCGCATGGCACTGGCGAGCCCGGCCAGAGCCTCGCCGCACAACATGGTGCAGTTGTAATAAACCAGGTTGAGGATGAGAGGCTTGTGGCCGAAATAGTCTCCCAGCTTCACGGTCTTGCCGGCGTCGTCGAGGAAAGTGAGATCGGGCGGGACCTGCGCGTCCAGATGTTGCTCGATGCCAACGTTCTCGAGCAGCGGAGGCCGCGAGTTGGCGGGCGGAGACATGACGCCATTGTTCATCTGGGCCAGGGCGGAAATCGCCAGCAGCGCGAGCGCGAATAAGACGCGCGCGGGGGAGATCGAATTGTTGTGCTTACGGCTTACTTCGCAGCTCACTTCTTTTCACCCTTCTTGCCGGTTCCGTTCTTGCCGATTTCGTCGGTTGTTTCCGTTTTCGCGGTCGGCGCGTTGCTGGCCGCGTCTTGCGGACGCACTGGAAGACCGCGCTGCACTAACAGATCCATGGCGCGTTCGATGGGGATGCGCACTGTGCCGGCTTTTTCATCGACCCAGCCGTAGCTGTTCAGCAGGCCGTCTTCGCGCCCGCGAATCTTGTTCAACTGATTTCGTTCATCGGTCTCGAGGCGCGGGTCGGGGAATGCCTTCTCCGCGTGCTCTTCATAGTCCCCTTTGGTCTTGAGTACCGGCTGGGGCACATCCGCCAGCAGTGGACTCACGGCCGGCTGGTTCGCCTTTTCGCGCTTACCCAGAAATTTATAAACGCCCACCAGGAACAGAGCGGCCAGCAGGGTAGCCACGCCCAGGCTTAGCAGGAAATAGAGAACGCCGGACGCCTGAAGATCCTGGTGTTCGAAGCTCTCCTTCTCGGCTGGGTTCTCGTGTTTGATCTCGTTGGTCATTTCTCGTTGATCATTTCTCGTTCCACATGCTGGTTACACATGCATTTCATGCGTCGGTTGCAGGACTTCATGGGCATCCGGATCATAGGCCGGCAGCAGCGGCAGTGATGCCAGATTGCGGGAAAAATACCAGAGCCAGATTCCACCGATGGCGATGGGCACAACCACGTCGGCCAAGGTTAGAACGAAAGTCTTGGAAAAGTTCGGTTCGATGATCCAAAACAGATCCAGGTAGCGCATCAGCAACATCCAGGCCGCAAGCCACACCAGGCGGCGAATGTCGCGCTTGAAGGGGCGCGAGAGCAGCATAGCGAAAGGGATAACAAAGGCGAATAGCACCAGAATCAATCCGATCGATCCCCAACCGCCGTGCAGTCGTGTCAGATAAAAAGTAATCTCCGAAGGCAGGTTGCCGGCCCAGATGATGAGCCATTGCGAGAAGTTGAAGTAGGCCCAGACCATGGTGAAGGCCAGCATCCACTTGCCGTGGTCGTGGACGAAGTCGGGCGTCAACATCTCCGACATGGGCTTGTAGTCATAAAGGATGCGCTCGACTACGACTGCGAAACACATGGCGGAGAGCACTTCGCCGATGAGGATGACCAGGCCGAAGATGGTGGAAATCCAACTGGGGTCGAGGGACATGACCCAGTCGATGGCGGCGAAGGAGATGGTGAATCCGTAGAGGATCAGGCCAGGGCCGCTGACTGCTTTGAAACGTTCGCTGTTGTCGGGAGCGCCCGCGTGGTCGGTTTGCTTCGACCATTTCGAGAGAAGGAACGAGATGAGGTTCCAGACCGCGAAATAGAAGATGGCGCGAATGATGAAGCCGTTTACGGTGAGGTAGGTCTGGGTGAGTTTTTCGAGGTGCTCGCGGAGATGCTTGTCTTCAATGTTGCCGAGCGGCTGCGCCCAGATGTAGAGGCGGTGTATTCCGAGAATGACGGGAACGAAGAGGGCAGCCAACAAAGGCAGCGTGCGCATGGCCGCGCCCAGGATGCGACGGATGACCGTACCCCAGCCGCCGCCGGTGAGGTGGCGGATCATGAGAATCGCCATGGAGCCGAGCGCAACGCCCAACCAGCACATGAAGCCGAGCAAGTAAGCGCGATAGAACTCATCGGGACGGAGGAAAGCCAAGATAGCTGCGATCATGGCGAAGACTATGCCGATCACGAGCGAGCGCTGCGATATTTTCTTTACGACCTCGGGCGCCGTTAGATCGAGATGTGGCGTGGCGGCGGCGCTCATTTTTGTTCCTCTGGCTTTGTAGTTGTTTCAGGTGCGATTACCGGGAGAGTCGCGCCTGAACCGGGCTCGCCGCGGAACTTCGGAGGTTCCGAGGGCAGGTCCTGTCCGGAGGGTACGTCCGCCCGGGTTGCGTTCTGGCTGAGTTGCAGCGCACGGACGTAGGCCACGATGCTCCAGCGATCTCGCGGTGGAATCTGCGAAGCGTAGTCGGGCATGATGCCGAAGCCGCTGGTGATCACGTCATAAAAGTAACCGAGCGGCGCTTTCTGCAGGCGCGGGATGTGATAAGACGGCGGCTTGCGCGGAAAGCCGCGCGATGGGATGAAGCCATTCCCGTCGCCGACACGCGAGTGACAAGGAGCGCAATAAATGTTGTAACGCTCGCGTCCGCGTTCGAGAACTTCTTTGGTTACGGGAAACGGCATGTAGTCGCCGGGAGTGTTGCCGGTTTTGCCGGTGTAGAAATAAGTATCTGCACGCAACTCGCCCCGAGCTATTGTGCCTTCGACGGGAGGGCGCTCGGAACGCTGATCGGGGAAAAAGTCGCTGCGGGAGAGCGGATTCTCGCGCGGCTGGACGTGCATATCGATGCGGCAGCCGGAGAGCAGAGTGATCGCCGACAACAGGAGCGTCAACGCGAGAAAATGCCAAGCTTGAAACTTCCGTGGAATCCCACTCTTGCGCACAGAACGCGCAAGAATGGGGCACCCATCTTTTGAGGTGGGACACACGTCGCTCAACAAGTGAATCAAAGTTTGGCGGTGACGCAGCATGCTAGCTGGGCACCTCCGAAATTGAGCGCGGTTCCAAGGCTTGCAGAAAATCGAACGTCCCGGCCGGATCGTACTTGGGATCGGAAGAAAACACGATCAGGAAAAAGCGGTCTTTGGAGGCCAGCGCAAAGCGCGGCACGTTGAACACCGGGTGATAAGGCATGGGCAAGCCGTTGAGTGCGAGCATGCCGAAGACGGCGGAGATTCCGGCAAAAAGAATCGTCATCTCAAACGTGATCACGATGAATGCGGGCCAGGAATGATAGGGCTTGCCACCGATGTTGAGTGGATAGTCCACGGCGGACATCCAGTACTGCATGAGGTAGCCGGTGAGGCCGCCGACGATGCCGCCAATCAAGACGACCAGCGGAACCTCGTCGCGGTGAAAGCCGAGTTCTTCCGCCAGGCCTTCGATTGGAAACGGGCTGTAGGCGTCGATCTTCTTATAGCCGGCTTCGTGCGTGCGTTTGGCGGCGTCGATCAGAGCCTGAGCGGAATCGAACTCCGCCATAATGCCGTACATAGGTTCGCGCTTCATTCCTTAACCTCCGCTTCCGGCAGGAGGGTGCGCATTTCAAAGATCGAAATCATGGGCAGTAGCCGCACGAACAGGAAAATGGCCGCGAGGAACATGCCGATGGTGCCGATGTAAGTCATCCAATCCCAGCGCGTGGGGTAGTACATGCCCCACGACGAGGTGAGGAAGTCGCGGTGCAGGCTCACCACCACGATGATGAAGCGCTCCAGCCACATGCCCACCAGGATGACGCCGGAAACGAAGAAGAGCGCGATCGGACTGGTGCGCAGCTTGCGAATCCACAGCACTTGCGGGATGAAGATGTTGCAGATGAGCAGCAGATAGTAAAGGCCTGCGTAGGGCCCGTGCAAGCGGTTCCACAACGTGAAGGCATCGTAGCGGTCGCCGCTATACCAGCCCATGAAGGCCTCGATGCCGTAACCGTAGGCCACGATCAATCCCGTGGCGAGCATCACTTTGGCCGCGTTCTGCAGGTGGCGCTCGGTGATGAAATCTTCCAGGCCGTAGATTTTACGGATGGGAATGGCCAGCATGAGGACCATGGCGAATCCGGAGTAGATGGCGCCGGCAACAAAGTAAGGAGGAAAAATCGTTGTGTGCCAGCCGGGGACAATGCCGACGGCAAAGTCGAAGCTTACGACGGTGTGGACGGAGAGCACGAGGGGCGTGGCTAATCCGGCGAGCAATAAGTAGGCAGTTTCGTAGCGGTGCCAGTGGCGCGCCGATCCCCGCCAGCCCAGCGAGAGGATGCCGTAGATAATTCTGGTTGCGGGATTCGTGGATCGATCGCGCAGCGTGGCCAAGTCGGGGACGAGTCCGATGAACCAGAACAGCGCCGAGATCGTGGCGTAGGTGGAGACGGCAAAAACGTCCCACATGAGCGGGCTGCGGAATTGCGGCCATACGCCCATGGTGCTGGGATAAGGGAACAGCCAGTACGCCAGCCATGGACGCCCGACGTGGATGGCCGGAAAGATTCCAGCGCAGGCCACGGCAAACAACGTCATGGCCTCGGCGAAGCGGTTGATGGAATTGCGCCACGATTGCCGGAGAAGAAGAAGAATGGCGGAGATGAGCGTGCCGGCGTGGCCGATGCCNNCCCAGGAACCAGCCGTTCGAGGCGGGACGGGTGAGCACGATCGCGCTGATCTTGTCGGTGACCGAGCCGAAGGTGTAACCCGGCTCGATGACGGGGGCCTGCGCGTCTGCCGTTATTTTGTATTGCTCGTCCATGCTCTTGCTAGGTGCCCCTCAGGGGCTAAAGCCCCAAA
>PMXH01000578.1 GCA_003165855.1 Acidobacteriaceae bacterium
TGGGCTGGGGCGGCTACTGGGGATGGGATCCCGTCGAGAACGCTTCGCTCATGCCTTGGCTTACCGGCACTGCCTTTCTGCACTCGGTGATGATGCAGGAAAAGCGCGGCATGTTGAAGATGTGGAACATGTGGCTGATCTTCGCCACCTTCTGGCTGGCTATCCTCGGAACCTTCCTCACCCGCAGCGGCATTATCAGTTCCGTACACGCGTTTGCGCAATCGTCCATCGGCGACTGGTTCGCCTGGTTCCTCGCCATCACCTTGATCGTCTTCACCTTTTTCTTCGTTAAGAACAAGTCTCACCTGAAAAGTGAGCACAAACTCGAATCGCTGGTGTCGCGCGAGTCCAGCTTCCTGTTCAACAATCTGCTTTTTGTTTTGCTCTGCTTCACCGTGCTCTGGGGGACCTGGTTCCCGAAGATCTCCGAACTCGTCCAAGGCAATAAGGTCACGGTCGGAGCCCCGTTCTACAACCGCGTCGCCATTCCCGTAGCTTTGCTGCTTTTGATACTCACCGCTGTAGGCCCGTTGCTGGCTTGGCGCAAGACTTCCCTCGAAAGTCTTAAACGCAACTTTATGTGGCCGACCGTCGGGGCTGTCGTGGTCGCGATCTTCCTGATGATCACGCCCCAAGGCTGGGGCTCGCCCTTCGGTCTCAAACCCTGGCAGGATATCTCCTACTTCTATTCTCTGATGGCCATTGCGCTTTCGGTGCTCGTCACCCTCACCGTGGCCAGCGAGTTCTACCGCGGCGGCCGCGTCATCTCCAAACACACCGGCCAGGGCATGTTCGCCTCGATGGTGCAACTCACCCACCGCAATACGCGCCGCTACGGGGGATATATCGTCCACTTCGGCGTGGTCGTGGTCATCATCGGCTTCGCCGGGGCCGCCTTCAATCAGGACAAAGAAATGGAGATGAAAAACGGCGACAAGATGACCATCGGCCCCTACACTCTGGTCTGCCGCTCCTACACCGACGACGACGCCCCCAACTACGCGAGCCAGTGGGCACTTCTCGACGTTTACAAAGGCGGCAAGCAGATCGATACCATGACCCCGGTCCGCCGTTTTTACAAAGCCAGCCAGCAGACCTCGACCATGCCCGACATCCGCTCCACCCTCAATGAGGATCTTTACCTGGTTTTCGAGGGACTGAACCCGGATAACGGCCACCCCATCATCAAGGCCCACTTGAATGCGCTGGTCATGTGGATCTGGATGGGTGTCTGGATCATGCTCGGCGGCACCGTTCTTGCACTGATTCCGAACGCGCCCGCCCCAATCCGTGTCCCCGCACCCGCGCGGCTGGAGCCCGCTCACGCCGCTCCCGTGGTTACAGGAGATTGATGCCCAGTTTTTTGAATTTACTGTCGAACTTGGGTGCCCCACATCTCGCTTCTTTTGCGAGATGTGGGAGATTGCGCCGCAAGGCAGCGGGCATTGTCCTTCTAGTGCTCGCCGTCTTCGCCCTCCTCGGCGCCGGAGATCCCGCCACCCGCTTCAACGAGATCGGCCACCAGATGATGTGTATCTGCGGTTGCAACCAGATTCTTCTGGAATGCAATCACGTCGGCTGCCCGGCCTCCGACGGCATGCGCAACGAACTCATGGCAGCCGTCTCCCGCGGAGACAGCGACAGCCTGGTCGAGCAATCCTTCGTCCAGAAGTACGGGCCGACAGTTCTGGCCGCTCCCACCACCAAAGGCTTCGACCGCGCCGCCTATGTCATTCCCTTCGCAGCCCTGATCTTCGGTTTCGGTCTGATCGTTCTCGTGATACGCGCCTGGAAGAATCGCCCCGCTCCCGCTCTCGCCGACGGCCTGCGCCCCGTCCGCGGCGCCGAACTCGAACAGTTCCGCGATCAAGCCCGCAAGGAGACTGATCTATGACGGAGACTGATCTATGACGGAGAACGACCTATGATGGAGAACGATCTATGACCTGGCAGGTCTGGCTCCCAATCTGCTTCGCGTTCGCAGCAGCTTGTATCTACTATGTTTTAGCGCCCGGAAAACTCTTCCTTGGCCCGGAGAAGACCCGCGCCGGTTATCTGCGCGAACGCAAAGATGCCGTCTACGAGAACCTCCGCGATCTCAACTTCGAATACAAAGCCGGCAAAGTTCCCGACGCCGACTTTACCTCGCTGAAATCCTCCCTGCAGGACGAGGCCGCCACCCTCCTGGCCGAGATTGCCCGCCTGGAAAAGAATCCCGTGCCACAAAAAGGAACTCGATCTTGAAAGAAATGCAAATCCTGAACTCACACGGGACTGTCATCCTGAGCGAAGTGGAAACTTCGCGAAGCGAAATTTCCACGCAGTCGAAGGATCCCTACCTCCATTCGTGCCGCCATCCTCGCAGGCCGTTTCTTGGTGTGCTGGCCATCCTCCTCCTCACCTCCCTTGCCGCCGCTCAAACCCTTACTGGCACGGTGAAGAACGGCACTACAGGCAAGCCCGCCGCCGGAGACGAAGTCGTCCTGCTCAGCTTGAGCCAGGGCATGGAAGAATCCGGCCGCGCCAAGACCGACGCCAAGGGCCAGTTCAGTTTCAAGCTCGACGACGCCCAGTCCCCGCACCTGGTCCGCGCCATCCATCAGGACGTCACCTACCACCGCATGGCCCCTCCCGGAACCACCTCAGTCGAGCTGCAGGTTTACGATGTCGGAAAGAAGATCGACGGCATCTCGGTCGTCGCCGACATCATGCGTTGCCAAGTCGAGCAGGGACAACTCGAGGTGATGCGCGCCTTCGCGGTGCAGAACGATTCGAAGCCGCCACGCACCCAGATGAATGAACGCAATCTCGAGTTCTACGTTCCCGATGGCGCCAAAGTGCTCGACGGCTCGGCCATGACCTCCGGCGGCCAGCCTCTTACCACCGCTCCTGTGCCCGAAGGCGAAAAGAATCGCTACTCCTTCGTCTTCCCTCTGCGCCCCGGAATCACCCAGTTTCAAGTCGCCTACCAACTGCCTTACTCCGGAAGCGCCAACCTCGACCCCAAGTCTCCGTATCCGCTGCAGCACTTCGTCGCCATCCTGCCTAAGACGATGCAGTTCACTCCGTCCGCCGCGTCCGCCGGTTTCAAGCCGATGGACGATCCCAACCAGCCCGATTCGAACGTGCAAGTCGCCTCGAACACCGCCGTCGGCCAGAATCTTGCCTTCAAGGTTTCCGGCGTAGGCGTGCTCGAAGCCCGCCAGGAAGGCGATGGCGCCCAAGGCTCAGGTGCGGAAGCACAAGGTCCCAACGCGGGCGGCTCGGCGCAACCTCGGCCCGGCGGCGGACTCGGGCCGCCCATCGACGCGCCTGACCCGCTGCAGAAATATCACTGGTGGATTCTCGGAGGGCTCGCCGCCGTCCTGGTTATCGGCGGAGTTTACGTAGCGTCCCGGCAACAGTCCGCGGCACGCGCTCTGGCGCGCCAAAGGGCAGGTTTATCCGGGCAGGGTTCGTCCGGCGCGGCGGCAATGCAAGAAGAAGACGACTTCGCGCCCGCCGAAGTTCTTGCCAAGCCCACCGCCCGGCCCGCCTCGTCGACGCGTCCCACTTCCATGCTGCTCGAAGGACTCAAAGAGGAACTCTTCCAGCTCGAAGTCGAACGCAAACAAGGCCAAATCTCGCAAGCGGAATACGACACCGCCAAGTCCGCCCTCGATCAAACCCTCGAGCGCGCCTTAAAGCGCGAAGCCCAGAAAGCCTAAGTCGCGAGTACCGAGAACCAAGCAACAAGGGAAATGATGCTCTCGGTACTAGGTACTAAGTACTCGGTACTCAGCACTCCTCTATGGCCTACACTTGGTTCATACTCCTGCTCGCCATCGTAGTAACGGCTTTCCTGTTGCTCTTGACCCACGGAACGTCTTTAGGCAAGGTTCTTCACGATCGCATCCCTGACCGGCCGCGCCGCCGTCTCTTTGTAGCTTCCGTAAGTTTCTTCCTGACGTTCGCCGGGGTGCGCGCCGTCGTCTTCGCCGTTCTGCACAACATTCCGCCCTTTCATTTCATCGAGCACGGAGGCCGTCACATTCATCACCTGGTCTTCGGAATCGTCATCCTGCTCGCGGTGGGATACGGCTGGTTGGCTGACATCGGCACCGGCGAGGACGACTCCTCGATTCTTCTCAGCCGCCTCATGTCGATCCTCTACGGCGTAGGCGCAGCCCTGACGCTCGACGAATTCGCTCTCTGGCTGAACCTGAAAGACGTCTACTGGTCCCCCCAAGGCCGTTCCAGCATCGACGCTATCATCCTCTTCGGAGCGCTCCTCGCGGCCGGCGCCTGGGGCTTCCCACTGCTTCAATCCCGCCGCAAGAGAAAGACCTAGAGTTCGTATGGAGCGGACACTTCTGTCCGCTGCCTTTGCCTTTGAGTTAGCCGTTGACTTTGACGGCTCCGCGCGTCCGGCGAAGGAGCGGGAACATCTCCCCGTAAGTCCATGTAATCGGCACTCGCCGCAGCGGAGCGCCAGCCTCGAGACCTGATTTTCGCCGCTTTTTCTTCGCCCCGTGTCCTTTCTGCCACTTTTCCGGCGCATTGCCTAAACCTATCCCTCCCAGCCACTTGCCGGCGATAAACTATAGCTTTAAGGTGGTTTTCCGAGTTTTCCGAAATATCCACAGTGTTCCGGGAAAGGCAATTATCCCTTGACAACAAGGCGAACATTTGGCATACTCCTTGCATGGATCGCCGACAGACAATTCCCAAGGAACTCCGCTATACCCGAAACCAGTTCGACCGCGAGTTTCCAACCGATGACGCTTGCCTTGAACAGGTGAAGGAGCAACGCTTCCCCGGTGGCGTGGCCGTCTGCCACAAGTGCGAAGCGCCGCGCAAGCATTACCGGGTCAGAGGACGCACCGCCTACGCCTGTGACCGCTGCGGGAATCATATTTTCCCACTGGCCGGTACGATCTTCGAGAAAAGCAGCACCTCGCTCCGCATCTGGTTTCAGGCCATGTACCTCATGGGGTCCACCCGTTGCGGCATTTCGGCCAAGCAAATTCAACGGGAGACGGGCGTCACCTATAAGACCGCGTGGCGGATGTTCAAACAGATTCGTTCTCTGATGAGCGAGAACGTCCGATTGGGCGGAAGTGAATCGGGAGCAGGCGGCGTGGAAGTGGACGAAGCCTATTTCGGCGGACGGCGCAAAAGCGCTTCGGGCCGCATGTTGCGCGGCGACATCAACAAGACCGCCGTGATCGGGCTCGTAGAGCGCAAGGGCTGCGTGGCGGCAAGAGTCACCCGCGATGTGAAAGCCGAAACCGTCCTGCCAATTATTAAAGAGTGCATTCTGCCCGAAAGCACCGTGTTCACCGATGAGTTTCCGATCTACAACAGCGTTCCGCGCATGGATGGGATGGGCTACGAGCACCGCCGCATCAATCATGACCAGAAAATCTATGTCATGGGCGACGTTCACACCAATACGATTGAGGGTTTCTGGAGTCTGGTAAAGCGTGGGATCGGCGGCGTCTACCATGCCGTTTCCACCAAGTACCTGCAAAGCTATCTGGATGAATACAGCTTTAGGTACAACCGCCGCGATTCCGGGAACCTGATTTTCCCCGCGATGCTGGCGAGGGTTTCTGAACTGGCGTCTTCGCGGCCTTCGCAATAAGGTCGTGGAAGTCAGATCGTGTAAATGGGGGCTGCTCACACTCTTTCTTCTTATCCGGGGATGCAGGGCGAGCAGCCATGGTTGCAATTCAACCAGACTATAGCACACGTTTGAAACCCTCATTTTCCTGCGCAAAATCTAGGTTCGATTGGCTACAATGGGATCAGCAAGGAGCGATCCCAAATGCCTCCAAGACCCGACCCTTCAAGACAACCTGAACGGCAACCGCTTACCGAAGATTCGCCAAGACCGGGCCGAGCCGATAATCCGCCTCCTTCGCGGAGAAGTGAACCCGATCCCAATCCCCCTCCAGCCAATGAGAGGTTCAGGAAACTAGACGAATAAAAAGCGTGACGATGTTAGCGCCGAACGACATCAATGCAAAAATGAAAGATGCAGTCATGAACTGCGACTTTCTTTTGTTGACCGCGAGGTTGCTACGGACTCTCTCCATCGCTCGTGTAAGCCTGCCGTTTGCCAGCGTTCGAGCGATGAGTTCGGGATTGCCAGCGACCTCCTGCTTTTCGAGCCAATCCAGGTATTTTTCGGGCGTAGCTTCCCGGTCATAGTTGGCAGGTCGTAACTCCAAAGCGGCCAAAATCCCCCCGAGCACCAACGAACCGATTGAAATGTACTGCACAATTCGCTGGAAAAGTGGGAGTCCCGAATGGATTAGCTCACCCGATTGCAAGGCCAAGAACGTTAACACCGCGAGTATCAGGCCCGTCTTCATATCGAGCGCATCGCCCAGCGAAAATTCTTGACGATCCCTCTCATAGATAAGCGGTTCCATCGCGTTCAACACTTCCTGCGAAGCCATAATTAAATCCTCCTCTTGGCGGGCACGGATTCAATTATATTCTCGGATTTGATCCTTACTTGTTCTGAGGGAATACTTACCCCGGGAAAACCGCTCTAATGTTCCGACTGGAACATTTGTACATACAACGTTCCGGCCGGAACCATCGAGCACCCATCCGTTGCCGCCCCCATGCATCCCGCCTCATCGCGTAACATCCAATAGGGTGAGATCGAACTTATGGGAAACACATTCAAGACTGCCTTTCTGCTGACCGCCCTCACGCTGCTGCTGATGTTCTTCGGCCGCTACTTTGGCGGCGAGAACGGGATGCTGCTGGCGCTGGCCTTTGCCGCCGTGATGAATTTCGTCTCCTACTTCTTCTCCGACAAGATCGCGCTGGCCATGTACCGGGCGCAGCCGGTCACGCGCGAGCAACTGCCGCGCGCTTACGAGATTGTGGAGCGGCTGACCCAGAAGATCGGCCTGCCCATGCCGAAAATCTATGTGATCCCAACCGAGTCGCCCAATGCGTTTGCCACGGGACGCAACCCGAAACACGCGTCTGTGGCCGTAACCCATGGGATTTTGGGGTTACTGAATGATGAGGAACTGGAGGGCGTGCTGGCGCACGAACTAGGACACGTAGGCAACCGCGACATCCTGATCAGTTCAGTCGCGGCAACCATTGCGGGAGCGATCACCATGCTGGCCAGCATGGGGCGCTTTGCCATGATCTTCGGCGGCATGGGTGGCGGCAGCCGCGACCGGCGCGGCGGAGGCCTCGCGGGGCTGCTCATGCTGATCGTCGCCCCAATCGCCGCCGCTCTCATTCAGATGGCGGTGTCGCGCTCGCGCGAGTATCAGGCGGATGCTACCGGCGCGCATTACACAGGCAATCCTTATGCTCTGGCGAGCGCCCTGCAGAAGCTCGACACCTACTCGCGCCGGGTGCCGATGGCAGCCAGTCCATCGACGGCACATCTGTTCATCATCCAGCCGCTGCTGGGAATGAACTTCGGCAACCTGTTCTCGACCCATCCTCCAATCGCCAAGAGGATCGAGCGGTTGACCGGCCGCCCGGCGCAGTTCCTGCAATAGAACTCAGCTACTAGCTTCTAGCTCAAACCAATGCAAGATTGTTTCGTGCTCGCGTTCTTAAGTTTGTTGTGGTGCGGAAACCAAGATCCCTCGCTTCGCTCGGGATGACAAAGCTAGCAGCTAGAAGCGGCAGTTCAGTGACATCGGTAACTCCGCCGCCGCTGCGCCAGATAGTAAAATCCAAACAATGTCACCTGAAACTGCGATCGCTGTGTCCCATAAGGCTGCCGAACTGGAAAAAGCGCTTCGCCGCGTGATTCGCGGTAAGGATGACGTGGTGCGCCTCGCGCTGGTGAGCGTCTTCGCTCGCGGACATTTGCTGATTGAAGGTGTTCCGGGAGTGGGCAAGACCACGCTGGGCCAGGCTCTCGCGCGCGCCATCGATTGCACCTTTCAGCGCGTGCAGTTCACCAGCGACATGCTGCCTTCCGACGTGCTGGGCATCTCGGTGTATTCCTCTCTGGACCAGGCGTTTGAGTTCAAGCGCGGTCCGGTGTTCACCAATGTTCTGCTGGCGGACGAGATCAACCGAACCACTCCGAAGACGCAGTCCGCGCTGCTGGAGGCCATNNACGCAGAATCCGGTGGAGCATCACGGGACTTATCCTCTGCCGGAGTCGCAAATGGACCGTTTCTTGATGCGGGTGAGGATGGGTTATCCCGAAGCCGCGGCCGAGCGCGAGATTCTGCGCTCGGAAGCTGGGGCAGCACATTTGCAGGACTTGCGGCCCGTGCTAACCGGCGCGGACGTGCTGGAGATGCAGGAAGCCGTCAAGCACATTCGGGTGGATGAATCTTTGGTGACTTACGCGCTTGAAATCGTGCGCCGGACGCGCGAGTCGGAGTATCTATCGCTCGGAGTTTCGCCGCGCGGCGCGCANNCTATCGCGCGGCGCAAGCCATGGCCTTCCTCGAAGGCCGCACCTTCTGCACTCCGGAAGACTTCAAGCCGCTGGCCGTGCCGGTCTTCGCTCACCGTGTAGTTGTCAACGGAGGCTATGCCTCCACGCTGAAGAAATCCGAGCAGGCGGATCAGGTGCTGCGCGAGATTGTGGAGAACGTGGCCGTGCCGGTGTAGGGCAGTGGCCAGGGGCCAGTGGTCAGTGATCAGTGGAAAGGCTCAAAAGTAAGGGATCTCCTACCGAAGCAACGGGGGCGCAATAGATGGTGAGATTCCCGGTGACTCTTTGCATATTCGGTGCGGCGGCCTCGTTTTGGGCGACGTTGTGGTTGCGGAGGTTTAAAGTCCGCACCAGTCCGCTCGCGTCTCGCGCTCGTCTCCCATTGCAAGAGAGGCAGCAAAGAATTCGTACTGCGAGCTGGATCGCGTTCGGAATGGGCTGCTTTTATATCGTTGGGGCAATCGTCCTCTCAATCCTTAGATAAGCTCCAGACACGGCGCGAACTGGTGTGATCGAGACGGTATAATTCTCCGCTATGTCTTTCCTTCGTTTCCTCATGCTGCTGTCGCTCGTCGTCTGGATCGGCGGGTTGATCTTCTTTGCCTTCGTTCTCGCACCGACTGCCTTCTCCGTTCTGCCCAGCACTCATCTGGCCGGCAACGTGGTCGGCCGCGCACTGGGCAAGCTGCACTGGATTGCCATCGTTTCCGGAATTGTCTTCCTGATCAGTTCACTGCTCTACAGCCGCTTCACCGACGGCACGGCGCACGTGTTTGCGGCACGGCACGTGCTGCTTTGCCTGATGCTCGCACTCACTCTCGTCTCGCAGTTTGGGATCATTCCTCGCATGGATACTCTGCGGGCGTCGCTGGGCGAAGTGAGTGCAGCACCGATCGACAATCCTGAGCGCATTCAGTTCGATGCACTGCACGTGTGGTCGACGCGCGTGGAAGGTGCGGTGCTGCTGCTGGGGCTGGTGGTTGTGTATCTGACCGCGCGAAGCTTCTAGCTGCTAGCTCCTAGCTTCTAGCCGAAACACCTCCGCATGCCGTTGGGCATTTGCTCGCGCGATCATTTATCCTGAAAGGTTGTTTGATCATCGCTGAGGTTGCTGTGTCGAGCCGCTCGGGTTTCGCTTCGGCGTCGCAGCAGCCAGGAGCCAGGAGCTAGAAGCTAGAAGCTTTTCTTATGAAAACTGGAATCATTGGCCTGCCTCAGGTGGGCAAGACATCGCTGTT
>PMXH01000096.1 GCA_003165855.1 Acidobacteriaceae bacterium
ATGGGGTGAATGTAGCTCTCATACAACATTCCCAACACGATATAAACGGTAACCAAGGCGGTAAAAATCAGGATCTTCTGGCTCGAGAGGGAATCCTGGAACGCCGCTGCCGTGCCCTGAAAACTGGCCTGAATCGTCTCCGGAAAGCCAATAGAACTTTGCGCGGCTTGAATGGCTTGCGTAGCCTGTCCCAGGGAGACCCCGGGAGCCAGGTTAAAGGAAATCGTGACCGANNGCGACTTCCATGACCACGTGGTATTGGTTGAGCGGGCGGTACATGGTGGAGACCTGCCGTTGTCCGAAGGCGTCATAGAGCGCATTATCAATGTCCTGCGCGGCTACGCCCAAACGGCTGGCCGTATCGCGGTCAATCACGAGTTGTGCTTGTAATCCCCTATCCTGCTGGTCGGTGTTCACATCGCGCAGTTCTTTCAACGGACGCATTTTCGCCAACAGCAGGGGCGCCCAGTTGTTGAGCTCATTCAAATCCTCGCCCTGCAACGTGTACTGGTACTGGGCGTTGCTTTGGCGTCCGCCGATGGTGAGGTCTTGATAGGATTGCAGATAGAGCGTGGCCCCCGGCACCACCGCCAGTTTTCCACGAAGGCGGTTGATCACATCCTCCGCGGTAACGTTGGGGCAGGACTGCCAGAAATGATGCGCCGGACACTTGCCGCGTTCTGCCAGCGGCTTCAACATGATAAAGAACCGGCCTTGATTCGAAACCGTGTTCCCTCCCGCGAACCCCACGACTGTGTTCACGGCTGGGTCGGTCATCACAATGCTGACGTAGCGTTCCATCTTGTCACGCATGCCCTGGAATGAAATATCCTGGGCCGCTTGCACCGATCCCCCGATGCGCCCCGTATCCTGCTGCGGGAAAAAGCCCTTCGGCACAATGATGTAGAGATAGAAGCTCAGGCACGCCACCAGGATGGTCACGATGAGGGTGACAAACTGGTACTGCAGCACTACTTTCAGCGAATGACGGTAGGTCTCCAGCGTCTTGTCGAAAAACCATTCACTGACGCGATAAAAGAAATTATGGCGCTCATTTTTCGCTGGACGCAAAAACTTGGCGCACATGGTCGGGGTCGTGGTGAGAGAAACCAGCAACGAGGCGCCGATCGCAATGCTCAACGTGACCGCGAACTCGCGAAACAGCCGACCGACAATTCCACCCATCAGCAACAACGGGATGAACACCGCAACCAGGGATACGCTCATCGAGATCACGGTGAATCCGATCTCGGATGCCCCTTTGAACGCTGCCTGCACTGCATCCATACCCTGCTCTACGTAACGCGTGATGTTTTCCAGGACCACAATGGCATCGTCCACCACGAATCCAGTGGAAATCGCCAGCGCCATGAGCGACAGATTGTCCAGGCTGTAGTCCAGCAGGTACATGCCTCCGAACGTGCCCACCAGCGAAAGCGGCACCGCGATGCTGGGAATAATTGTCGCCCGCACGGTGCGCAAAAATGCGAACACCACGAGGATCACCAGAATGATCGAGATAATCAGCGTGGTTTCAATGTCTTTTACTGAGGCCCGGACCGTGACCGTGCGATCCATGGCTATGGTGAGCCTGATGGCAGGGGAAATCGAGGACTGCAAATACGGCATCAACCCAACCACGCGGTCCACGGTCTCGATGACGTTGGCTCCGGGCTGGCGAAAAATAATAATCAGAACGCTCGGTTTTCCACCAGCCCCATGCGAGAGGGTCTGCGCGTCGCCCAGCAGTCCGATATTGCGAACGTCTATGACCGAATCCTCGACGTCGGCCACATCTCCCAGCCGCACTGGAGCGCCGTTGTGGTAGGCGACGATCAATGGCCGGTACTGATCCGCGGTAAAAAGTTGATCGTTGTCGCTGAAAGTCCAGGAAGTCGTGCCGTTCGCTACTTGTCCCTTAGCTTGGTTGGCGTTAGCCAGATTGAGCGCGTTCCGCACCGTGTCCAACCCAACGCCCAGTTTATTGAGCAGCATCGGGTTCACTTCCGCGCGCACCCCGGGCTGCGCCGCTCCACCCACAAATACCGTGCCCACGCCCGCCACCTGAGCCAGCTTCTGCGACAGAATGGAATCGGCCGCATCGTACATCTGCGGCACCGTCTCTGTGTCCGAAGTAAGGGCCAGAATCAGAATCGGCGCATCCGCCGGGTTGGCCTTGCGATAGGTTGGATTGCTAGGCAGGTTAGCGGGGAGCTGGCTGCGAGCGGCATTAATTGCCGCCTGCACATCGCGCCCGGCCGCATCGATGTTGCGGTTGAGATCGAACTGCAGGACGATGCTGGTCGAGCCAAGCTGGCTGGTTGAGGTCATCTGGTTGATGGCCGCGATGCGTCCAAACTGCCGCTCCAGCGGCGTAGCCACCGCAGACGCCATGGTTTGCGGATCTGCGCCCGGCAAGCTGGCGCCTACGCTAATCACGGGAAAATCTACTCGGGGCAGCGAAGACACCGGGAGGTAATTGAAGGCAAGAATTCCCGAGAGCAGCAATGCCGCTGCCAGCAGCGACGTGCCAATCGGACGCCGGATAAATGGAGCCGAAATACTCATGCTCTAATTAGCAAAGCTTTAATCCGCCGCCGGCAGTTCCTGCGGAATCGGATTGCCGATCTTGTACTTCTCAAACCGGTGCGCCAGCCGGTCAAACCACAGGTAAACCACGGGAGTGGTATAGAGCGTCAGCAATTGGCTGAGCAACAACCCGCCCACGATCGTGATGCCAAGTGGCCGCCGCAACTCCGCGCCCGTCCCCGAGCCGAGCGCCAAGGGTAAGCCGCCGAGCAGCGCCGCCATTGTCGTCATCATGATNNATCGTGATGGGGTGAATGTAGCTTTCATATAAAACTCCCAGCACGATGTAAACCGTGATGATGGCGGCAAGGATCAGGAATGGCTCACTCGAAAGCGAATTCTGGAACGCCGCGGCTGTTCCTTGAAAGGAAGCGTGGATACTCGGCGGCAGTTGGATATCCCTCTCCGCCTGCTGGATGGCTTTCGTCGCTTCACCCAGCGAAGCTCCCGGAGCAAGGTTGAACGAGAGCGTCACGACGGGAAACTGTCCCTGATGGTTGACGGCAAGGGGCGCGTTGGTCGA
>PMXH01000090.1 GCA_003165855.1 Acidobacteriaceae bacterium
ACCCGCTCACTATCGTGTGGCGTTTGAAAAAGAAAATAGATTAGGACCTCTTCTATTCCGCTATTCGATTGGCCGATCCGCTCAAAACAGCTACGTTAAGATAGTTGCAACGACTGGAGGGCACCATGTCGCCGCGCACACTTTTCCTTAGCAGGCTGATCGGTCTGTATTGCATTCTCATCGGGCTATCCATGATGACCCGTGGACAAGCGACCGTGGAGACGGTGGCCGCCCTTCTTCGGAACTCCGCGATGACGTTGATCCTTGGTGTAGTCACGCTGGGGGCTGGCCTGGCAATGGTTCTCGCGCACAATGTCTGGTCGGGCGTGCGCTCGTCATCGTAGTCACCCTTGTCGGTTGGATGGCGCTCATCAAGAGCCTATTCTTCTTGTTCCTGCCGCATGAGATGGAAGCGGGCCTTTTCCTTGGGCAGCTTCACTACCGACAACTCTTCTACGTGTACGCCGCTATTTCACTCGTGCTCGGCATTTACCTGACGTATGGCGGATTCAGGGCAAGAGAGCATCAGCCAGCTACGTGAAGAGCCGATTCTGAGCGTTAGCAATCTCCACAGGTCGCGAGCATTCCTCGTCGTCGTTCGCCACGGAATTGATCCGCGTGCTTATTGGATAACACTGCATCGCCCGAGCATCGTAGGGCTTCAACATTTCGGACGCCGCAGCTGCATTGTTCATCCCCGGATCGAGCCACAGGTCGTAGCTGTCCGGATCAAGGATCACCGGCACACGGTCGTGGACAGGTGCGGTCACGGCGTTCGGGGCCGTGGTCAGGATCGAGCAGGTCTCCACTGCGGTGCCATTTGGGTCCCTCCAGCGATCCCACAGTCCGGCGAACGCGAACAACTCGCCGTCGTTCACCTCGAAACAATAGGGCTGCTTCGCTTTCCCCGTCCGCGACCACTCGTAGAACCCGTCCGCGGGGACGAGGCACCTGCGGAACCTCAGCGCGTCGCGGAACACGGGCTTCGCGGCCGCCGTCTCCGACCTCGCGTTGATCATCCTGGCCGCGGCGGACGTGTCCTTCGCCCACGACGGAACCAATCCCCAGCGGACAAGCGACAGATCGCGGACGGGCTCCCTCGGGTGCTGGCGGATGACCGGGACGGGCTGGGTCGGGGCGATGTTGTAGCGGGGACCCCAGTCTTCATCGCCCGAGGCGGCGTCGAAGTACTCCTCCACAAGTTGCTTCCGCCGCGACAGCCGATAGCGCCCGCACATGATTGAGGAAGATTATGGCAGACCGGGGGGCGCTTCGCATCGGATGCAGCATCGGCGCAGTCTAGCGCCGCTTGTCGGCGGCGCGGAAAAGGGCCGCGCAAGTCCCATGTTTCCCGACGCTTGCCGATGGCCGTTTCCGCCGCGATTTCCGTACCCTATGGGTACCGCCAAGGAGGCGGGAAAAGATGAACGAGAAAAAGCTGAACCTAGCCGTGCTTGCCTCTGCGATCAAGCGCCGCAACGAGTACGGATTACCCCTGCACAAGCGGGAGGCGTACTTCTTGTTCTACGCGTTGCGGGGCCGCAGCGACGAACACGCGACGAACCTCAAGCGGAAGTTGGAGAAGAACGGAGTGCTTCGGCACGCGCTATACCTCCGCAAACAAGAAGTTCCGTACCTGCTATCGATCATCGCTCAGACGATCGAGGCAGCAGAGACACAGACTCACAAGATTTTTAACGACTACATCACTTGCTGCGGGATAGACCTGCTCGCCGTCCCCGCAGGGCAGCTCGTCGGGCAGGGCGGGGAGCCGTCCTGCGCGGGGTGCCGCTCAGCCGCGGACCCGCCGTGCGAGACAGGTACAGATACTAGGGGGCAAAGCAAGGCGGGCAGGAAAAACAACAACGAGACGATTGAGGTGAAGGCGGAGACCTCCGCGCCCCCAGCCAACCCCTCGCACGAGCTCGCGGAATTTCTCCAGAAGGGCGGCACAGAGGCCTATAAAAGCTTCGAGCGGGCGCTCGGCAGAGTGAAGGGGGAGGACCAATGAAGGAACGGCGGAAGCATTTCGCCGCTCCTAAGACGACGCAGACGAATCTTTTTGCGGCGCGGCCCGCGTCAGCGGCTTTCTGTCCTCCTTGCACATCTCGCAGAGGCGGCCGCCTGGGTGCGGCTTGCCGTGGAAGCAGAGCCACCCCTTCTTGCGGCACTCCTCGCACATGCGGCCCCCGCGGTGGATGTTGAGGTAGCCGCACATCAGACGCTTGATCTTGAACATATGGTTCCAAATACTGTGATCAGCGAGGAAAGCAATGAAGAAGCCAGAAAACTTCAAACTTGCCCGCGTCGCACTCGCACTTCGTCATCATCCCGTAATCGTCGCGTATGCAGAGCTCGCCCTCGCTGGATTCTTTTTGGCTCGCGGGATGACTGCCTTCTTCGCAGGCTGCGGGGGCACGCAGGGGCCGTGTGTCAGTCATCAGCATGTCCAGACGCCCGTGTGCATCAGGTGGTTCCTGACCAGGATGAACACCTCAATCTGGTCCTGCGTGAGGCCACCAGGCGACTGCTGGAGGGTGTAGATGATGGCGTCCTCAACCTTTTGTGCGTTCTTGAAGAACGCCCTGCACTTCTTGCAGCCGTCTGCGTCCTTCAGCGTGTTGGCGATCAATTCCTGCCCCTCCGCTATTGCTTTCTTCTGCTCTTCTGTCATTGCTTTGTTGCTCCTTGGGCCAGTTGCCTTGTGCCTAATACTCAAGTTTTTGGCTTTTCCCAAGAAGGTTTGAAGGTCCGCGGATCGCCCCGTGCGCGATGGCGACGATGACGTAAGAGGTCCTCATCATTTTTCTCAGTAATCCTGCAAATTTTTGCCTCCGCGCCGGGGATCGCGAATGATCCCCTTGAGCTGCCGCGGCCGCCGGTTTGCCGGGCCAGCCGTCACTCGCAGCTCCTTAAAGACCCTCCCGCTTGCGACCCGCGAGCCGGCGGGTCGCAGGCCATCATCACGAGAACCGCATCTGGTGGCCCAAGTGAGTCCGGTCTTTCCGCATGCTGGGCCGCGGGAAAACGGACTACGGTGCCCGTAGGTAGGGGTTGAAGGCGGGAAACTGCCGTTCAACAAGATTTGAGGGGGAGGGTTTCGTCACTGTCGCCTTCCCCCGCAGACGATCTTCACGGCCTCCCTAGCCGTGCCTAGAGCGACAGTGACGACCTGCAAGACGAAAGCACAGTGACTATGAACATCAAGAAGCCCAGCAAGGAACGTCAGCCCTGGAACCCGTACCCCCTGCACTCGCTGAGTGCGGCGGACAAGTTTAGCCTGTCCCCTGCGGCCATCTCCGTGCTCATCTACCTAGCCGCGAGGACCAACTACACGGGGCGGACAGTCGTAGGCCAAACCAGGATCGCACACGACCTCCGCCGCTCCAAAGACTTCGTGACGGCGGCGATGAAGGAGCTCCGTGACAAGAAGGTCATTACGACCTCCGCTCGTGGCCGCAAAGCCAAGCAGGCTGACCTAGTAGTGTTGTCACCGTCAATCCTGCCCGCTGACCTGCAATCTGATCCTGCGTATCAGGAAGACAAATGTAATCCTGCTCGTGAATCAAATCCTGCTGAACAGGAAGACAGCAGAAAATGTAATCCTGCTTTTGACGAATGTAATCCTGCCCAGCAGGGAGAAACCTACAGAAGTAACCTTACAGATAACTTAAACCCTAACCTTGCAGGTTTTGTCTTTCCTTCAGTCAGTCAGTCTTCAGCTTCGCTGATGAACACACAGCAAAGCGAAAGTCAAACCCAGCCTGAGGTTCGCGAGCACGAACAACGGCAAGAGCCAAACCGCTACGCGAGCGCGGCGTCCCTCCTGCTCCAGGAGACCGCACCCCACCTTGCCCATGCACCGTCCCCTTCGCAGGTTGATGCGACGAGGCGTTGCTGCGCGGCCGTCGCCCACATCTTCAGCGATACGTTCCAGGAGATGTCGTACACGCCGTTCACCCTGGGGCTGCTCCGCAAGAGCGATGACGCCACTAGCCTCGTCTACCGCATCCTGAGGGCTGCGCTCAAGGACAAATTCTGGTCCAACAGGGTGCGGACCCTGGACGACTACGCCAGGCACCTAGAGTCCAAGGAGGAGAACAGCCTGCTCAGCCAGTACCTCTCAGGCGAGCTGAAGGCCAAGCAGGACAGGCTGGACCTAGCCAAGAACATCAACGGCAGGAAGGAAGGCAACCTGACCCAGTACAAGCGGGAGTCAGGCAATCAGGGCATCTAGATCAGCAAGACGGATGTGTGAGGACGCTATGGGAAGAGTGCGAGACGGGCACCAATTCGCGCCAAATGATGCCCAGTCCCTCGTAGGAAACGCGGCCGACAACATAACGTCCCGCACTGCCCAACCACGACGGGGTATTGAAATGATTGATCACATCGAACTGAGACTCTCATACCACAGGAACGTCTATATGGCGAGGATCGCTGGGCGGAGCAGACGCTACGGCCTGGAGCGGGACTTCCATTGCTTGCGACGCACCCGGGAGATAGCGGACTACAACAGCGGGTGGGTCAAATGGCGCGTGGTCTACCACCTGCCGCTGATCGCCGCCGTCTACGAAGTGCGGGACGATCAAAACGTCCGCTCCTACATCGCGACGCGCCCCGGCGACCATGCCATCTACGAGCTCGATCGGGAACGGATTGAAGCCTGCCTGGACAAGGACCCTGACATCGACGAGGTCATCGGGTGAGCAACGCGCTCATCGTGGTGTGCGACGGTCTCCAGCATCTTGAAGAAAAATCTCAGAGTTGCCGTTGTGTCCCACACCGGAGTATCTAAGCCCACACCGCGTTGACCTTCGCCCGGACTTTGTGAGATTCCGCCTTCGCCAAATAACGCATCGTGCTCTCAAGATTCTTGTGACCCAGGAGCTTCTGCACGGTCTTCAGGTCAACACCGGAGTGCAGCAGCATGGTCGCGAACGTGGCGCGGAACTTGTGCGGATGCGCGTCCTTCACCCCGGCACGCTCGCCAATGGCAACGGCGTCGTCCCATGAATGCGTGTAGCGATTGCCGCTGGAGTTGGCGAACACTAGAGCGCCGCGCCGAGACATCTCCTGAAGGATTCTTAGAAGCTCGTCGGGAACCTCGATCGATCTTTGCTCCCAGTCCTTCGGCGTGAAGTCGGGCTTGGGCGACACGGTGATCGTGCCAGCAGTAACGTCCACGTCCGTCCACTCCAGATTCTCAAGCTCCTGCTTCCGTAGACCGGACATCAGGTAGCACTTGAATACCGCCAACTGGAACGGATTGCACTCGCTGAAGAACGCGGTCAACTCCTCGTCGCTGTAGACCGTCGGCTCAAGCTCGACGAACCTCGCATCCTTCACCGTGACCGGACCCTCGCCGGGCTTGAGCTTCAGCGCCCATCTCAAAAACTGGTTCACCCGTAGCATCTTGTTTGCGGCGGTCCGGCGCGACCGCTTCTTCTCGATTAGCCATGCCCGGTAGCGCAGCAGATCGACCCTCGTGATCCCCTCCACGAGATTCTTCCTGTTCCACGCGTGGAACTCGTTGAGCGTCTGCTCCATCAGCTTGAAGGATTCGGGACGGTGAGAGAGGCGGTATTCCTCAAGCCACAGAAGCAGCACGTCGCTCATCATCACCGGGACGGGCGTCTTCTCGAACTGCTGCCGGGGCGTGAGACCGTGTGCGAGCGCCGCGAGGTATGCTTCCTGCCTTTCGCGTGCGACCGTCGCGTCGGCCGCGCTGCTGCACTTCCGCCAGATCATCTTGCCGCCTTCGCGCCACCTTATATAGTAGGTGCCGTCCTCGGGCTTGATCTTGTTGTTGCGGCCCACGGCGGGCCTGCGGTACTTCCACTTGCCGTCAACCCTCGCGTACAGCCAGATGCTTGCCTTGCGGTTTGCCATGTGATTCCACCGTGTGGGATCACTGCAAGCATGGTGCAAACGGTAGGAAGGCGGTAGGGACCGTCAGTTGCGGGGCTTAAGTAATTGATTACAAAAGTGCTGGTGCCGGGAGGGGGAATCGAACCCCCACAGAGCTTTCGCCCCTGCGGATTTTAAGTCCCGTGCGTCTG
>PMXH01000480.1 GCA_003165855.1 Acidobacteriaceae bacterium
CGGACGAATCCCGTTTTAACGCGTCGCGAGAGATCCGCCGCGTGCTCAAGCCCGGGGGAATTCTGATTTTCTCCTCTCACAACCCACGCTCGATCTGGGTGCGTGCGTGGTGGAATCCGCAGCGTGTGCGAGACGTAGCACAGACGACTGTAGGGAGCAACTCCGTTCTCTTCACGCCGTTCGTGTGGTTCTTGACCGCTGGGCGTGTGAGCTTGGCGGTATTGCAGGCTGTGCTGCGCTCGCTCGGCCGGACGGCGAGGAGGCTGCCAACGCGAATGTTTTGGCAGGGGCAAGGCTATTGGATGGATCCCGCGCACGGCGGCCTGAAGACTCACCTTGCGGTTCCCCGGAAAATCGAACGCGAACTCGGCGGGTTGGGTTACCGGATGCTGCGCGTGCAGGGGGACGACTTCCCGCGAGTAAGCCGGCCTTACATGACTGATTGGTATTACTATGTGTTCTCGAAAACTGGAGTGACTGGAGAGAAGTGAGTCTGCGCATCGTCCTGCACAGGGAAATTCCCGACGATCCCCGGCTGCAGCGTCAGTGGAACGACGTGGCGTTGCAGGTGGAGCGCCCGGAAGTGTTTTACACCTGCGAGTGGGCGCTGGCCGTGCAGTCTGCTTATCGGGCTTCTTTGAAGCCCTTGCTGGTTCTAGGCTACGAAGGTGACGCTCTGGTTGGCGTGGCCTCTCTGGCTACGGACCCGGCAGCGCAAAACATAAGTTTTCTGGCCGCAACTACCGCGGACTATTGCGAATTTCTGTCTCCGCCGCAAAGGCGGGACGAGTTCGTCGATGCCGTTTTCGCGGAGCTGCGCAAGACCAGTACGGCAGGGATCGCGCTGGCGAATCTTCCCGCCGATTCCAAGACACCGGACGCGCTCCGGAGCGCGGCGAGAAAGCATGGCTTCCACGTTTACATCCGGCCCGCATACTTGTGCGCCCAAGTGGAGTTGGGCTCCGGAGACGAACGCCAAGAATTGAAGGCGTCTCTGGGAAGCAAGAAAAAGCTTCGCCGCTATCTGCGTGCGATGGAGCGTGAAGGGCCGGTGACGTTCGCTCATCTGCAATCCGGGGAGCAGATTCAGGCAGCCTTTCCTGGATTCGCCGATGCCCACGTGGCGCGCTTCCAGGCCACGGGGCGCGTCAGCAGTCTCGCTACAGCCGAGCGGCGGTTCTTCCTGGAAGAACTGACAAGGCGATTCTCCGGCACGAGCGTGGTGACTTTGAGCTTGCTGATGATTGGGGACCGGCCAGTGGCGTGGAATTATGGTTTTCAATTCCACGGAAGCTGGTTTTGGTATCAGCCAACATTCGATAGCCGTCAGGAAGAGAATTCCCCTGGCCACTGTCTGCTCTCGAGGATTGTCGTCGAAGCCTGTGACATGGGCGGAATGAACGTGGTCGATCTCGGTCTCGGCGCAGAAGGCTATAAAGAACGTTTTGGAAACAGCACGCGCCAGACGCTTTACGCCACCCTGACGAGTTCATGGTTCCGCCATCTGAGAGAAATGGTGAGGTATAGCACCGCTAGCGTGGTGAAACGGTCACCGGGAATCGAGTCGTTGGTCCGCAGTGCCCGGAGCCGACTGGGAATCCTTCGCGGACAGCGGCCTTGAGTCTGTATATCTTCCCGCTTCGCCACACGAGGAACGAAAAAGGATTTAGACTATGCTCCAAGCCGCGATGACCCGCCCCCAGCCTCGTCCCATCACCGTGTTTACGCCATCGGATGCCGGTGCCGGCAATACCAACGCCCAGAACCTGACCGTAAAGGAGATTGTTGCCCGCCTGCCGGAAGACCAATTTCACGTAACCATGCTCTGCGATGGCAATGCTGATCCACGCCTAAGCGCCCGTATGAACACGCGATTGGTAGGATGGACCAGACGCGGAAATACGGTTCGCCTGCTTCGGCATTGCCTTTTTCCTCCTCCGGATATTTATTTTTTCCCCCGCTGCGGCCCCCTTGATCGTGTTTTCTTCGATGTGCGGAAACGTATGGGCCTGAGAACTGCCCTCATCACATATATTGTGATGGCAATGGATCCAGTCACCAGCAGCGGGATGATCGGCCGGTCAATCCGGGAAGGCGACATGGTATTCGGCAACTCCAAACATGTGGCCGAGACGATTCACCAGACGTTCGGAGTGAAGGCGAGCCCGATCTACGACGGCATTGATCGGCGCTATTATTTTCCCGCCAAGGAGCGCCGGGAGAATGCCGCGCTGGTCGTGTTTTATGCGGGATCTCTGCAGCCGCGCAAGCGTGTGGAGATGGTGATCCAACAGGCTGCGCGATTGCCCAGCGCGCAGTTTCGAATCGCGGGCAAAGGTGAAACGGAAAGACGCTGCCGTGATCTCGCGCAGCAATCCGGCTGTCGTAATGTGTCTTTTCTGGGGCACCTGTCCTCGCAGAGGCTGGGGGAGGAAATGCGTCAAGCCGACATCTTCTTTTTCCCCAGCATTCTGGAAGGGAATCCGCAAGCCTTGCTGCAAGCCAGCGCCTGCGGTCTGGTTTGTATTGCCATGGATCTTTACCGCTCCGATTATGTAGTCGATGGCCAAACCGGATTTCTGGCTCGATCGGACGCCGAACTTTCCGAGGGGTTGGATCGGGTTACCGGCGATGCTGCCTTGCGCCGATCCTTTTCCGCTGCCGCGATCCGCCATACCGATCAATTTAATTGGGACGATATCGCTGGGCAGTGGGCGGCTGCGTTTCAAGAAGCGGTCGCAAGGCGTCGGCCTTACGATCAACAAAGAGCTTCTTAAGAAGTGTTTCCTCCGCGCATGGTGACCCCAACCGTGAAACCTTCGAGTGCGTTAGTGCGCTACGGCGGATTTTTTCTGTCGGTGGGGACGGCGCGTGTACTGGGGCTTTTGATCACTTCGGTCACGTTCCCGATTCTAGTGCGCCGACTGGGCGTAGAAACGTACGGACTGTGGAGCTACGTGGTGGCGCTGTGCGCCTTCTTAGAGGTGGTGGCCAATCCGGGGCTTTCCACTCACATCACCCAACAAGTTGCCGCCCACCGGCATGCTGCCGCCGAACTGCTCCCCGATTTTCTGGCGCTGCGCGGTTTGAGTAGTTTGGTCGCAATCATGGTGCTGTTGGTGATCGCGGGTTTTGAAGTTCGTCCTGACGTGCGCGGGCTGCTGCGCTGGTACGGTGTGGGCGCTCTCTTCGTAGGCCTGACGGGAGCAGACTTTCTGTTGACTTCGCTGGAACTGTTTCACGTTCGCTCGCTGCTCACTTTGATTCAACAGGTTTTGTATGCGGCTGGAGTTCTCATTCTCGTCCGCGCTCCGAAAGACATCATTTGGCTTCCCGCCAGCATTCTGGGGTCGGCTCTGGCAATCAATCTGGTGGGGTGGCTGGTGTTGTGGCACAACGGATTCCGGCCGCCGCTGGTNNGTGGCGCTCGCGGCGCAATCCCGCGCCAGTTTAAAGCGGCTGGTGCAGGCTGCCGTGTCAGCGCTGGCTGCCACAAGCATCCCTCTGGTGCTGGGCACACTGGCCACCGCACACTTGGTGGTGCCCTGGGTGCTGGGAGCAAGTTATGCGGCTGCGGTCGGTCCGGTGCGCTGGATGGCCGGCTATCTGATGGCGGCTCCGATTGCATCGCTTCTGTCGGGGACGGTTCTCTACGCATTGGGGCGGCATCGTGCTTATCTGACATCTGCCACGGTAGGCGCTCTGGTTGCGGTGCTGCTCTCCCTGATACTTGTTCAGGCCTTTGGTCTCGTCGGGGCGTGCGTGGCCTTTGTGCTCGCGGAACTCGCGGTCGGAACCACCGCCTACCTATTGATGCCTCGTGATCTGCGAGATCTCTGGAAGAATCCCATTATCGCGGTCGCCGGATTCTCCGCGTTGCTGATGTTAGGGGCGGTCCGGCTGGCGAATTCCTACACTTCTCGACCACTGCTCGTGGTGGCGGTTGGGGCTGTCGTCTATTTGATTGCGTCGACCGTGCTGGGAAGAAAGTTGCTAATAGGACAATTCGGAGGCGGCAGGTGATTGCGAATGCACAATCAGGAAAGGCACGATACTCGCGGACCGAGGTAGTACGTGGGATGGACATCGTCAACCCTTCGCTCACCGACTTTAGCTACCTGGACTGCCGGCGTCGCACTCAATTGATTCGGGAGGAGGGGGCGCGGCTTCGGCCAGGAACGAAGATATTGCTCGATGTCGGCGGGCGGGGAAAGCCGTATGCGAAATACTTCAGCGACCGTATACTCTGGCATTTCGTGATCGATATTGAACCGGGGGCCTCGGTGGATCTCGTGGGGGATGCTCGCTTTCTGCCGATAGCGGATGGCAGCGTCGACGTCGTGCTTTGCACCCAAGTCCTTGAACACATTCCCGAACCGGTGCCGGTATTGGAGGAAATCTTTCGTGTGTTGCGTCCGGGTGGAACCCTGATCCTCAGCGTACCTGCAATCTTTCCCCAGCACGGATCACCGGGAGATTATTGGCGCTATATGCCGCAGGGCCTGGCATGGTTGCTGCGGGATTTTCGCAAGGTTGAAATACAAGGAGAAACCGGCTCCGTGGGCAGCCTGTTCCTAGTCTTGAATATGTACTTGTACGTATTCACCGGTCCCTGGCCCTGGATGAGGCGATTGGCCAGCCTCTGCGTTTGTCCAGTTACGAATCTTCTGGGCCGCACGGCTGCTGCAATTTATCGCGGCGATCAGTTCGCTAGCAACTACTTTGTCGTAGCGACGCGCTAGAGTGAAAGATTCGAAGTTCGACCCTCGCCGGAATGCCTTTCCGGACGCAGCGTGTCATTTGCAGTTCTGCCAGGAGTCCGTTGCATGACCACTAAGCTGGTAATCCTTACCGAGATCATTGCGCCGTACCGGATTCCTGTTTTCAATGCTTTGGCGCAGCGGCCGGAAATTGACCTGCATGTTTTGTTTCTATCGGAGAACGATCCCACCCTGCGCCAGTGGCGAGTCTACAAAGACGAGATCAAATTCCAGTATCACGTGCTTCCATCCTGGCGGCAGCGCCTCGGCGGATACAACATCCTCATCAATCGTGGAGTGCATTTAGCCCTGAACCAGATCAAGCCTGAGGTTGTATTGTCCGGCGGATACAACTATTTGGCCTCTTGGCAGGCCGCTTACTGGGCAAGAGTTCATCGCGTACCCTTACTGCTTTGGACCGAGAGTACGGCGTTTGACCGGCGCCGCAGCTATCGCTTTGTGGAATTCATAAAGACGCGCTTTCTGAGCCTGTGTACTGCGTTCGTTGTACCCGGAAGATCGTCGTTAAACTACTTGAAGGATCTTGGGATTGCGGACCAGAGAATTTTCACAGCACCCAATGCGGTTGACACTTCACTTTTTTCGCAGTTGGCGGAGACAGCGCGTCACGGCGGGGTTCAGGAGCGCAGCCGCCATGCTCTCCCTTCGCGATACTTCCTCTACGTAGGCCGGTTGGTGCAAGCCAAGGGAATTTTCGAACTGGTGGAAGCCTATGCTCGGCTGGACGCTGGGATCCGCTCAGAAATCGGTTTAGTATTTGCCGGGGATGGTTCCGATCATGCGGCGCTGGCGGAGCGAGCCCTGAGAATCGCGCCCGGGAATGTCCAAATTCTTGGGTTTGTGCATCGTGAGGAATTGCCCGAGCTTTACGCACTGGCAGACGGGTTCGTCTTCCCAACTCACAGCGACCCTTGGGGCCTGGTGGTCAACGAGGCAATGGCGTGCAGTTTGCCGGTGATTGTCACAAGTGTTGCCGGTTGTGCGTTGGACCTGGTCGAGGATGGTTGGAACGGGTTTGTGGTTCCACCCGGTGACCCGTCGCAACTTTCCGCAGCCATGGCGCGTTTAGCGGCAGATTCCGGATTGCGCGCGGAAATGGGCGCCAAAAGCCGGAAGCGCGTGGAAGCGTACTCTCCGGCAGCCTGGGCTGAAGGAATAGTAGACGCCGTGCACAGGGTTGGAACGTACTATACTGGCTCCATCAGAATCAGCGAAGACTGAATGTGCGTGCAGGATTTCGGAGAACTTAGCATGGCGGATCGACAAGAATCGCGAACCAAGAAGGAGCCAACGCTTCAAGGGCTTTCGGGCCGGCGGGTGGAGATCCTGGAGTGCACGCTGCGCGATGGAAGCTACGCGGTCGACTTCAAATTCACCGAGAACGATACCTTGATCCTGGCGGGCGTGCTGGGGCGGCTTGGTTTTCGCTGGATTGAAGTGGGTCACGGAGTGGGACTAGGCGCTGCGCAGGCCGGCAAAGGTACTATGCCGACCTCGGATGAGCGTCTGATTGAAGCCGCGAAGCGCGCTGCACCCAACGCCCAGATCGGATGTTTTTTCATTCCTGGTATCGGCACCGCCGACCAACTAAAATCCGCCCGCGCAGCGGGCCTCGATTTCGTCCGCATCGGCTACAACGCCCCGGAAATTGAAGACGCTTTCCCTTACTTGACTCTGGCCAAGGAATTAGGACTGAAGCCTTGCCTGAATTTTATGAAAACCTACGGCATCTCGCCCGACGCGTTCGGCGAGAAGGCCAGAGCGGGCGCGGCCGCCGGAGCGGAGGTTGTTTACTGCGTCGACTCCGCCGGCAGCATGCTCCCGGAAGACGTGAGCAAGTATTTCAACGCTGCACGCGACCGTTGTGACTGCCAATTGGGTTTCCACGGACACAGCAACCTGCAGTTCGCCGTTGCCAACAGCGTGGAAGCGGTTCGTTGCGGCGCGACCTTCATCGATACCACGCTCTATGGATTGGGACGGAGCGCCGGCAACGTTCCCACCGAAATCGCCGTGGCGGTCTTCAATAATCTTGGGATTGAAACTGGAATTGATCTCTTCGATGTGATGGACGCTGCTGAAGAATTCATGGGCCCGCTGATGTCGCAAATGCAGCTTTATGACATGATGTCGGTGGCCATGGGGTGCAGTCAGTTTCATTCCTCATTCCTGCCCAAAGTCACGGCGGCCGCGCGCAAGCATGGAGTCGAGCTGCGCAGGTTAGTCGTTGCCATGGGCAAACTCGACCCCGTCAATCTTGATGAAGAGAATCTGAACCGCGTAGCTGCCAGCCTTCCGAAGGCGACGCCGGGGAAAGCACGAGAGATGCTGACCTCGTTCTCTGTGCCCGGCATTTCCGCGCACAGCATCAGCAGTTCGCTCTCTGCGGTGCAGTCTTTGGTCGACGGGATGACCGTTACCTGTGCCAAGCGACGCGCCCGCCCTGCGCTGGAATTGGTTGCCTCGGAATCGCCTTCTCCAGACTTGGTATTGGCGGACCTGGTGCTCGCCGAAGGTCCGGTCGTGCTCGGCAGGGTGGTCTACGGATCGTTCGAAGTCCTGGAACAGGTCTTGAGAATGACGGGCAACTGCGTGCCGCTGTATCTAAACGACAAGGATGGAGGGTCGTGGGCGGCGGAGTGGCCTGCGTCGTTGAAAGATATCGTGGGTGCCGAGAGAATCCTGCCGGTGCGTTCGAAGCGCCTGTTTGCCAGCTACATGGAAGAGGTTGTGATGGCTACGGCCCAGCGCTATGGCGACTTCTGCCTGATGATCTACGGAAGTCCGAGCAGCGCCTTTTTACGACATTGTTGTGAAACTTTCAGCAACGTTGTCGTGCATGGAGAATTGCCGCTGGAGGCGCCAGCAAACTGTTGGCAGATGGCGGATTTTTCCGACCGCATGCATTTCGACTTGGGGATTGGTGTCGCGCTGCTTCTTTGTCCCCCGAGCGGAGCGGACTCGACTTCGATTGATCAGCTCCTGTTGCCGGAGGGCGTCGTAATCACGGCCGGCCACTTTCCTCGCCTCGAGATGGATGCTCCGGGCCGGGCAGTTCTGCGGCTCGATCCCAACCAGGCCTATCGGGGCCAGATCGACCGCTGGGTGGCTATCTCNNCCGCAAAATGACGATCCGCGAAATGATTACAGACGTTGTGGCCCGCCGCCAGGAGCACGTCTTCCTGGTGGACGCTATCACCAGCCGCGAAATCACCTACGGCGAGTTTCACCGGCAAGCCTGCGCCTTGGCTGCGGAGCTCCGCCGGCGGGGTGTGCAGAAGGGCGACCGCATCGGCGTGATGGTTCCGAACTGCTGCGAGCTTGCGGTCCTATATTTCGCTTGCATTTATCTCGGCGCAGTCATCGTCCCCATCAATCCTTCGCTGAGCAAGGGCGACGTCCAATTCATTCTGGCGAGTTGCAAGCCTGCACTCATTGTGACGAGCGCAAACAGCGCCGACGCCGTTGCGGGTTTTCAGACGAGTGTGTTGCGGTTGGTAACGGCGCAAGAATCAACCAGGGACTCGCGCGGGCTCGACCAGATCAGAATTGACGTTCTCGCGGAATCGAAAGAATTCGTTCCCCTCGAAACAGCGGACGGCGAAGATCTGGTTGTGATCATGTACACGTCCGGCACTTCCGCAAAACCTAAAGGCTTGGCGCACAAGCTGGGACGTATGTTCCGCAATGCCACGGCGTTCGCGGGTGCTCAACACATCGACCAGGATTCGCGGTTTTACCTGACGCTTTCGATGGCCTACATGGGCGGCTTCTACAACTTGCTTGTTCTGCCTTTTCTCTGCGGCGCGAGCATTGTCGTGGATCACGTGTTCGATGCGCGATCGAGCCTGCATTTCTGGGACAAGGCGAAGAACAACCAAGTGAATACTCTTTGGCTGGCTCCGACGGTGTTGTCGATTCTGTTGAGAATGGATCGCGGCCGCACCGGCGAGGAGTTTTGCCGCAGCTCAGTCCGGCACACGTTTGTCGGCTTTGCTCCGCTTCCGTTAAAGGTGAAGGATGAGTTTGAAGCCAGGTATGGCGTGCGGGTGATTGAGAATTACGGTCTCTCAGAAACTCTTTTTGTCACCGCCCGTTCGCGAGGCGATTTCGGAGCAAGTGGCTATGTTGGAGAGGCGCTGCCGGGAGTTGCACTTCGAGTTGTAAGTGATCAGGACAATCCCGTGCCCTCTGGCATGGACGGAGAAGTGGAAATTTTGACGCCTGACCTGATGGCTGGCTATCTCGATGCCGACGGGGCGCTGTTGGGAATGAATGCCGCAGGTTGGTTTCCGACCGGTGATGTCGGCCATCTTGACGACCGCGGATCCCTCTTCATTACCGGACGCAAGAAAGACCTCATCATTCGCGGAGGTGTGAATATCAGCCCTGCGGCAATCGAAGAGGAACTAATGCACGTACACGGAATCGCGGATGTGGCCGTGGTGAGTATTCCTCATGAACTCTACGGCGAGGACATTGTGGCCGTCTTGAAACTCGAGGCGGGCGTGGAACTCGAGTCCATGCTGGATTCGGTAGTCGCGCACGCGAAACGAAATCTGGCGCAGCATCAGCAACCCGCCCGATACATCGCGATTGACGAACTTCCCAGAACTGCGAACGGTAAAGTGCAGAAGGCCCACATTCGCGAACTGGTGGCGGAGAAGCTGCAAGTAGGTTCGGCCTCGACTCCCCGGACCCAAGCCACGGAGAGCTCAGTGGTAACGCGCTGATTGCTCTGTACCAAAGATCACAAGAAATCTCGAAAGAATAGACGCATGAAAATCATCGACCTCTCATTGCNNATCACGATTCTCGGCCGCCACGGGATCGAAGGCCGCGAGACTCGGAAGCTCGTCCTGGGAACGCACATTGGCACTCATGCGGATGCTCCGCGGCATTTCATTCCGGGCGGCAAGACCATCGATGAAATTCCTTTGGATGTGCTGATCGGTCCGGCGACGGTCGCGGACTTCACCGGCTGCCGGCCGTTGCAGGAGATCGACGTTACGGACCTCAAGCAAAGACTGGGCGAGAAAGTGCCGGCACGCTTGATCCTGCGCACCGGCTGGTCCGAGCATTTTGGCAACATGAAGTTCTATAACGAGTATCCTTTTCTTTCCGAAAACGCCGCGCAATGGCTGGTGAAAAAAGGAGTGCGGCTCATCGCCATGGATACGCCTTCACCGGATAACCCAGCGCACTCGCGGGGAACTCCCAAGGATTCTCCCAATCACAAAGTGCTGCTGGGAGCTGGCGTGGTGCTGGTGGAGTATCTCGCCAATCTCAAAGCCTTGACCGCATCGGAAGTGGATCTCATCGTGATGCCGCTAAAATTGAAAGGTTGTGACGGCTCACCAGCGCGTTGTGTGGCGATTGAAAAATAAGCAGACTAAAGTTGAAGAGAGGGAAGAGTTTGAGCGAAGAGGTCCGAGAGTGGCTTACAGATTGGTTCGTGAGCAGGGCGAAGACCGGCAAGCAAGTGCGCGAATCTCTACTAGACGTCGACTACTTCGAGGCGGGATGGCTCACTTCGATGGAGGTCGTCGAGTTTGTCACGGACATTGAACATCGTTTTGGCATGCAGTTTTCCGATCGTGATTTGCAGGATCCGCGTTTCGTAACCATTGCGGGCCTTGCCGAGCTGATTCTGCAGCGCTCGATTGAGACCAGTGAGAGCAGGTAACCTCAAACCTTGCGCATCTCACCTCAGCTCGAACCTGGAACGTAGTGGAGAAGGACATAACCGCGAAGCTGCATGTTCTGACGCTCACACCCTTTTACCCCTCCGACGGGGACGAAGTGAGTGGCTGCTTTGTCGCTGAGAGCCTTCGACAGCTCACTCAATATGGCGTGTCGTCCTCGGTGATCGCCGTCGATTCCATTTATCATGCCCGCAGACGGGCAAGCCCGGAGTCTCCCGCCCAGTGGATTCGCTACCCGCAACTGCCCGGGAACTTCGGTCTGTCGAGTGCGGGAAAGTTCCTGGGTGCGATTCTTCTGAACAGAGTCCGGCAACTTCATCGGCGATCGCCGATTCATGTGATCCACGCTCATGCCGCGCTGCCTTGCGGACAAGCTGCGGCATTTATTTCGC
>PMXH01000161.1:0-14012 GCA_003165855.1 Acidobacteriaceae bacterium
TTCTGCCGCATCGCGTCATCGGCCTGGGCTTGCGTCTGAGCTTGTGCGTCGGCGGAATCCTGTCGTTCGTTCGACAGGCGCATCTCATCCTCTTTCTTGACTGCAATGGCCCGCGCATCTTCGGCCGTCTGCACGGCATCGCGAGAGATTGCGATCAGCGGCTTCGTATCGATGTGTTTGCTGATCGCATATTCGAGNNTGAGCGATGCGCAGCGCATTACGGGCCTCGAAGAATTCCAACGGCAACCTGGCATTCAGAACCACCGGATCAAACTTGTAGCCGGTGGGAATGTAGCCGCCCCGTTCCATTAGTTCGTACTTTGCATTCACCGACTGGGTGGTTCCCTTGGTGTCCTCGCGAACCACGTTCTCGAGCACAACTGCATTGCTGGGCTGCCGAACGGCATAGTAGGGTTCCGCGGTGACGATCAAAGCGAATGCCTGAAGGTCCGTGGTTACCCGCACTTTGCTGCGATGGTCGTTGCCTACTAGGACTTCGCCCAGGTTCACGGCGCGGCCTTCGGGCGAAATCGCCCACAGAACATAAGTTAAATACTCGTTGCCGAAAGTCGTCGGCCTCTGCAGGTCGCCAAATTCTGCGTCGATTTCAATGGATCCGCGCTTGCTGTTTACCTTAGCTTCACCATTTGCGGAGGGCATCAGGTCGGTGCCTGCGAAATCCAGCTTCGAACCTCCACTGCGATGTTCATAATTGACCGCTTGCACGCTGCGGCTGATGACGGTCACCCGGAACATGGGAGTCGAGTTCATACGTTCCACGTCAGGGGTTCTTTGAGAATCATTTTGGGCGACTGCGGGCAAGCTCAGTGCGATTACGGCGGCGAACAACAGCTTTGTTTTCACAATGTCTCCTTAAGGCAGGTATCTGCCGCGTTNNAGCAGCCAAAGAACCACGGCAATGACCACCACACCGTTCAAGATTGACTTGATCTGGCTTTGCATGGGAATGAACCGATTTACCAGCCATAGAAGAACACCCACCACGATAAGAACTTCCAGAAGTTGAATTAAAGGCATGGCTTGTCACCTTTCTTGTTTCGCGGGCCAACCCCTCTCATCCGCTTGGAGGGGCGTTGCCCTAATCTCAGTTGTTTGAGAGCTTTTAGGGTCAAATCGTATTTGCCGTGGCGATCGCGGCGCTGAATACGGGTGAAGAATGCCGATCGGCTGGATGTGGTCGCTTCGCAGATTTGATCAGCGACCTAAGAAGAGAGCTGCGAATCAGCGGTCGCGGCTCCGTCTACACACTCAGGAGAATAAAGAATGACAGGTGTAGACTTTCGCGTCTGAGCAACATAGCTCACATGCGGAGATATAAGATTGCGGGCTCAGTCCGTGACCGGCCCAATCATCAGGGCTTTAGGGCGTCTGAGATTTAGAGCGATGCATAGGGATTGCCGGCAACCCTTGATTGCAGGGGGTGCATCTGCGCCCACGAATAATCTAATTCCTGTCCGCACTCCAGGCACACCTGGTACGTCCGTTCCTTGATCGTGAACACCCGGCTCCGTTGGCCATGACGGCATCCAAAAGTAAACTGAAAGAACCGGCGCAGCGGCTTCATAAATCTCCCCGCTGACGGCGCTCGCAGCTTCCATTGGCATCCAGCCAACGCAATAAGGACCGCACGCTGGCCCGAGCCAGGGCAATCGAGCAGTCCGCAGCTCCGTAGTACACGTTGAGGGTGTCGCCGTCGGGGTCCATCGTATAGCCGCAGGGGAAGACAACATCGTCGACATCGCCGTGGCACTCATAATCCGCTTCCGGTCCAAACATCCACGAATCTCCCCGCAGTATGCATTTTGCCGGATTTTCCAGTTCGAACAGGGCCAAGCCCAATCGATAGAGGCAGCCGGAGGGCGTGTGCCGGACTCCGTGGTACAGCACGAGCCATCCCCTGGAAGTCTCGATGGGCGGAGGCGACAAACCAATTTTATTGGCGTCCCACCAGGCGCCGCGGCGCGCTTCCAGCATGAGTCTGTGCCTGCCCCAATGGCGCAGGTCCGGAGAGTAGGAAATCCATATGTGCGCTCCCAGTGTGGTTGCGGGACGATGAATCAGCGCCCAGTATCCATCGATTCTCCGAGGAAGAAGCGCCGAGTCCTTATCGTCCGGTGACATAATCACGCCGTAGCGCTCGAAACTGTGGAAGTCCTTGGTCAGAGCCAGCGACACTCCAGGGCCACCGCGCGAATAAGAGGTGTAGGTGACGGCGTACTGCTGCAGTTCGGGCACGAAAGTGATGCGCGGATCCTCGATACCCCANNACACTATTAATAGAGTATGGCCAATCCTTGCTGGTTAGGATCGGGTTGCCAGGATGCCGAAGCAGCAGCGGCTCGTAGCCATTGCTCACAAGACCTGGAAGAGTTTGTTCGGGGACGGTCACGATAGGATCTCCATTGGTTCAGACTGTTGCAGAGTGCGCATCTCTAGATGCGCCATCAAGAACGATAATGTGGATTCCGCGCCCTGATTTTCATTCGCGCGGTCGGGATGAAGGCCGTCCCGGCAGCCGCCGGTTAGAGAATCATAAAGAGGAACTTGTAGATCGTTATCGCCAAGGAACCAGTTNNTCGCCCAGGAACCAGTTGAAAGCCTACCAGGCTTCGTTGCGCCAGCGGCTGTCGCCAGTCAAGCGGTAGGCCTGCAAAGACGCGGAAACCGCGCCCGCAGCTTCAATTGGCTGTTGATCAAAGCGCGCCTTCTCTCCACCCTGGAGATAAAAGCCCTGCGATCCGATGGGTACAAAGTGGCCGTTGGTTTCGCAATGCTGCGTCTTTAGCAGCCAATCCAGCGCTTCCAGGCCGGCGGAAACCATGCGATCGTCTGCGCACGCCGAGCCCACCAGGAGCATCGCTTGGGGCAGCCTGGCGTTGCCATAGGCCAGAATATTCTCGAACCACTTCCAGTCCCGGCTGCGGATCGACTCATACATTTCGAGCAATCGCCGCGCCAGAACGGATCTTATTTTCTGTGCATCCCGGTCTCCGGGAAACGAATCGAGATACTCCTGAATTCCGAGCAGGCTGTAGGCCCAGGCACGAGGGCTTCTGAATCCCATCGCGGCGGGAGAAGAGAACTCGAACAAACGTCCGGTCGCGCACTTCAATCCCTGATCCTTCGACCGTCCGAGAACCGTTCCCAGTCCCCACAGCGCGCGCCCATGACAATCCTCGGAGCCCTCGGCTTCGTTCCAGTGGAGATCGTAGCCGAGAAAGTTTCTGAATCTGCCTTTCGCTGGATTGAACGCATGTTCCAGGAACGCCAGGTAACGGAAAGACAAATCCGGGGTGACAATGTTCGCGGTCGCTGAGTCGGCCGTTCCCAGCTGATCTTTATTAAGCTGCGCCAACAGCACCTCGAAAATCAGTGCCCGCGCATTGTCGTCCGTGGTATAGCCTTCTCCGCGATTTGGGATAGTGAAGATGGCATGCTGAACGATTCCTGTGTCATCGGTCAGCCGCTTCAGGTAATCCAGTTTCAATTCAGGCAGTTGATTGAGCACTTTCCGCGTAGCGCGGGCCGAGAACTGAACCCGAGGACTTTCCATGCGATCGCTGCGCACCCGGGAAAAACTTTCCATGTACCCTTGCGCTACTCGTTTCCAGATCATGTCCCGGGCGAAGAGATATGCGCGTTTACGCATGGCATGCCGTATTGCGGGTGTGTCCAGGAGTTCTACGGTTTTCTGTGCGATCGCGCCAGGATTTTGGAAGGGAACCAGCGCCCCCCGGCGGTCGTCTAGCAGCTCGATTGCGTGCCAATATGGGGTCGAGATGATTGCCTTGCCTGCGCCCAACGCATACGCCAGTGTCCCGGAGACTACCTGCTCTTCATGGCGGTAGGGAGTGATGTAAATATCTGCCGCGCCAATAAACTCAACCATCTCCTCCGGGCTGACGAAGTGGTTATGGAAGATTACATTGGACTCTACTCCCACTTCTTTGGCCAGAGCTTGTAAGTACCCTCGGTATTGATCTCCCTCCCGACGGAGAATATGAGGATGGGTCGCGCCCGCGATTATGTAGACAACATTGTTGTGTTTCGACAGAATCTGCGGCAGCGCTTGAATCACGTTTTCGATTCCCTTATTCGGCGAGAGCAGGCCGAACGTGAGGAGCACCGCCTTTCCTTCCACGCCAAACCGGTCTTTATAGAAATTGGGGTCCAGGAACGGCAGATCTGGAACCCCGTGCGGAACCATGTCGATTTTGCTGCCCGGCACCTTGAAGACTTCCTGCAAAATTTGGGAGGAGAGCTGGCTCATGACGATAAGGCGATCGGAAAGCTCCGCGATCTCTTCCATCACCATGAGTTGGTTGGGGTCAGGCTCGCGCAGTACCGTGTGCAGCGTGGTCACCGCCGGCATCTTCAACCCGCGTAGCAGATGCAAAATATGGCTTCCGGCCGGACCGCCAAAGATTCCATACTCGTGCTGCAGGCACACCATGTCGATATTGTTGAAGTTCAAGAACCGGGCGGCTTCCTCATACGACGCGACTTCGTCCTGGGCGAGCGACCACCGCACTCGTGCCGGATAGTCATACCCTTCTTCGGTGTCGTTGACCGGAAGTGCCAAGAGTCGAGCCGCGCCATATTCCGCAGAGATGGCTTCGCACAGGTCCGCGGTAAAGGTAGCGAGTCCACACTGTCGCGGAAGATAATTGCCGATCACCGCGATTCGACTGGGTAGCGACGGCTTCGATTGCGCTCGCGCGCGCGCCGGTGAGACCCCGTCTCGCACCAGGGGGCGAGGAGAAACCACTTCCAAGGCTCGTTTGGAAATCACTGTGTTCGATAGCGACATTTGTCCCTGAATTGGTGAGAATGAGTGCTTCGAAGAGGCCACCTTCCAGACGCACCGGAAGCAATTGACTGAAACTAGTTTTGAAATTTACCTCCGTTTAAGTATTCAACGAAAATGCACTTGCTGACTGGTCAAAATTGACCAGCCTGTTACCGACGAACGGTGCATCATGCGGCTATGAAAAACAAGGAGGAACAGGCCCTGTCTGTTCGTTGCCCCACCTGTGGAGCTAAGCCCGGAGAGAAGTGTGAGCTTAGCACTGGCCAACCCCGCACCGCGCCGCATCGAGATCGAAGATTAGAGGCTTTGGAAAAACAACAATAACTGGCCAGCTCTGGCGGAAGTGGCCAAACCCTGTCGGTCGGCGTCCCTCCCAATCACAAGCCCTTGCTTCTTTGCGAGGTCGTGGACGCAAATAAGCGGCCTAGCAGACGTACTCCTTTGTATAACCCGCCGCGAGGCAGATCTATGCGAAGCTGCGTGACGTCCCGGACTCAGGCGGGCGTGGGCTGGGCGAGCGTTGAGCCGAGCCGCTCGAAGGCATGGTTCACCAGCGCGGCTGCGGCCGTGCTCTCTTGTTGGGTGGGTGTTGGAATCTGGAGCAACCCCTGCCGGCCAAGGTTCGGCGGAAGCTGGAACGCGTCCTGGTGCTGCATGACAAATCCCAAAATGTGGGCCAGCCCTTCCGACTGATATCCGTTATCGAAGCGGACGCCGGTGGCGTGGAAAGTGGAAGCTGACATCCAGTACTCACAGGCCAGAAGCCAGTGGCCTCGAGTTATCGATGACCAGACCTTCAAATAGTCCAAAGTGCCGCCGGGGGCGAAGCCGTATTCAATATGGAACAATCCCGCTCCGGTTCCGTGCATCAAGTCGGTCNNGCTGCCATGAAAAAGAAGTTCCATCCCGCCGCGTGAAGTTTGCGGTCAAGGGCAAAGCTATTGAGAGAACTGACTACTCCCCAGCTCCCTGAGTAAGGCTGACTTTGCAGCCCCAAAAGCTGGGCGACAGGGAGCTGCTCTTCGATCAAAATTGAGCCGACTTGAACCGATGTTGGCATACATCTTTCGGAGAAACCCCCGCTGCAGGGTTAGCCCTGCAGCGGCGTCTGGAGATAAACAACAATGGCAGCGGTGTTTAAACTACGGCCGACTTCAGTTTGCGACGAACGATGCCCGCAACACCGATTAAGCCCGTGCCCAGAAGGCCGAGAGTGCCGGGTTCTGGAGTTGTTGCGGTGGTGTTAATGTTGGTGTCGCCGCTCGAAATAGTGGTCTGGCCGTTGAAGAAACCCTTGCCTGTGTTAATCGTCAACTGCACGGTCGCGCCGTCGACGGTGGTGCCGTTGTACCACGTTCCTGTCAAAGAACCAGTCAGGGTGTAGTTGTGGGTTCCGTCGGCGAGAGTCACCAGCGTCCAAGTCACCGGTCCGGTGAAGGAGCCGTTGAAGATGATGCCGCTGGGCATCCCGCTGGTGCCGTTACCTGTAATTTCAAACGTGCCGCCCGCGGCAAATGTGCCGCCCGTTTGCAAGCTGCCGGTAAGGGCGCCTGTGCTGAAACTTATGGTCCCGAGATTGTTGCCGGTAATCAGGCCGCCGCCGAGACCGTTCGCGGCAATCAGCGTCGATCCCGAAAGGGTTAGACCACTGCTGCTGCCTGACAGTGTGCCGCCGCTGTTGGTGAAGTCGACGCTGCCAGCGAAGGCTGCAAACGGAAGCGCCAGAACCAGAATAGTGAGGAAAATCGTGCTCTTGATCATGTGTCGTGTCTCCTGGGAATTCACGAGATCCTGGGGAAGAAGTCGTGAGATACAACGAATCGGTAGCTTGTAGTAGGTATTTTCCGTTCGTTGCAGTACCCAAATAGTGGACTGCGGGAAAGAGAAAAACTGCTCAAAAGTGACCACTCTTGCTGGAATTCTTCTACCCATCCTGGAATCCAGCCGCAGCGCTCGTTAATAAGGACCACCAATAAATTCCCGCATTGCCATGGCTCGAGATGAAAGTGTGCACAATTGCTCACTCTCGGAGGCCAGACAGCTTTATAATTTCACTTATGAAGCGGGCTGTGCCAGCTAAGAAGATCCGCGACTTCGACCCCGACACCTTTCTCGCGACCATTGGCGAGGGCAGGAAGCTGCTGGCTGCGCCGAAGAAGGAAGTGATATTCGCGCAGGGGGATGGGGCAGACGCAGTCTTCTATATTCAAAAAGGTAAAGTGAGACTCAGCGTCGTATCCAAAGCCGGCAAGGAAGCGACGATCGCCATTGTGAATGAGGGGAACTTCTTTGGGGAGGGCGCACTGGCAGGCCAGCTCTTGCGTATGGGTTCCGCGGCTGCCATGACGGATTGCGAACTTCTCCGTGTGGACAAGATTGCGATGATGGATGCGCTCCACCGCGAACACGCTTTTTCCGACATGTTCGTGGCCTATCTGCTGGCCCGTAACATCCGTTACGAAGAGGATCTGGTCGACCAACTATTCAATTCTAGTGAAAAGAGATTGGCCCGTGTCCTTCTATTGCTCGCTCATTTCGGCAAAGAGGGTAACCCTGAAACCGTGGTGCCGAAAATCAGTCAGGAGACCCTGGCGGAGATGGTGGGAACTACTCGTTCGCGAGTGAGCTTCTTCATGAACCGGTTCAGGAAATTGGGTTTCATTCACTATGCTGGGGGGGTAGAAGGTGGTCTACAGGTCCACAGCTCCCTGCTCAACGTAGTTCTGCACGANNCCGTTGCTTTGCTCTCTCGATGTCCGCAGCTGAGGCAGATTGCTCCTACTTGCTGGAGTTCAGTCTCCTTGGATATTTCATTTTCGCGGACCGCCAGCGATCCGGCGATGACCGGTCCGGTACACTTGTCACACGAATAGATGGAGAGGTGAAGGTACTGTTTTCTCATTCGTGTCCCCCGAGCAGCTTTAAAGACATCTCCTAGGTGTGTTAGTGGGTGGTATGTTACTGCCTTAGTGAAGGGGATATCTGATCAATATTGCTCAGTTTCCCACTTTAGAACCCAATCGCTGACGCGTACTCCTGTTGAATTTGTGATCAATGTTGAGCAGACTTATGGGGAATCCGCCTATATACCTAAACCGCATGGCCACTAATAGTACTCTGCTCTGCATTCACCGGGACCCGGCGCAACTGAGTTTGTTGCAGGACAATGGATATGACTTGGTCACCGCGGCGAATGGCCACGAAGGTTTACGGCTCTTCATGTCGCGGCCTGTCGATGCAATTGTGCTCGAGTACTACCTGGGACTCTTGGATGGCGCAATCATCGCGGATGAGATCAAACATGTCCGGCCCGACGTGCCCATTGTAATGCTGGCCGACCACCTGGAATTGCCCAACGGCGCTTTGAAGTCCGTGGATGCGCTCGTGACTAAGGCCGACGAGGCTCACTTCCTTCTGGCAACTATCCACTTTGTACTGAACGCGGGGCTGGATGAGCGACGTAAAGGAACGCTAAAGGCCCAAACGCTGGCCCATGTCCGCCGTCCCGTCAGATCACGGGAGGGAGAGGCCCTTCGCCAGGTGCATCCTTCTCGATTAGCAACCGATGGGAAAGGCGTTCCTTTTTCACCAAGTGAGTGGAAAAACATCTGGAATGGAACTATTCAATTCTGACGAGAGGAAGAAACTCTGCGTTGTCTCCAGTCAGAACTTACTTGGATGTGAAGCTCCAGTTTTGGGACAGTTGAAATCCCAAGAGCAAGACTGAACATCTTTCCACCGAGCGATGCGGAATAATACTTGCGTGAAACCTGAAAAGCTTACGTTGCGACGGATCTTGTCCGTCCGTTGTCCCATGTGCAAAGCCAAACCGAAGGAGCAATGCACACTTAGTACAGGACACCCGTCCACCAAAACCCATCTCGCGCGCGAATTAGCCGCCGCCAAAGCTCCCCTCCCTGAGAACTCCGGCCGGGCGGCCCTGCGAATGTTGAAGAAAGCTACAAGCCGTGGGTTTCGCGCTCTTTTCCCACATAAAGCATAATAAGTAGAGGCACGCATTGGAAGAACGAAGCGTTCAATCTCCACCTGCGTCTCAAAAGGAAATCCTTCACACTGCACTTCGTCCGCTCAGAAGGTTAATGACGAGGATCACCAGCGCCACAACAAGCAACAGGTGGATTAGGCTGCCGGCCACATGGAGACTGAAGCCTAAAAGCCACAGAATCAGGAGTACAACAAAAATTGTCCAGAGCATGATTATCTCCTTGAGCGCTCCCCAGAATTGTCTTGCGTTTGCTTCTCAAGTAACTCCTCCGAGCGGCTTTCCGCACTCCAAACAACATCGTTTCGATCGCGAAGTAATCAAACCGCAAAAAGGACACATTCTCTGTGAACCGCAGTCCTGATTCGTAGGCTTAAGGACCTCGGAACGCTTCATGAACGAGTCAGCGAGGGCCGCGAGCCATCTGCGAAAGCGATTGCGGAAACGGCGAAGGGCCATCGATCGACCTTCGCGATTTCCTTCGTCGGTGGGGAGTTGTTCCATCACGAGGTAAGGGGCCGGAGTGATCGGATCCTTTGCAAGTCAAACCGGCAAATCAACCATGACAGCCCGAGGCGGGCGATTCTGTGCAGGATTGCTCACATTGGGGGAAAACCTGCCGATGGAATTGTGCAAAGGCAGCCCAATTTGCTTTGACCACAAAGCGCAAGTGAGCAATTCAGACCAGCTATTTCGTTCCTGGCTGGGTGATCATAATGCAAGAGACGAGGACTTCTGCGATCTCTTTCAGGTTTCTGAGCTAAGTCAGGCCATCTGGAGTTCTCCCCTCTTAGTTGTGCAGCCCCTAAAAGGAACCAAACATGAAGAAGTCAATGTCGTTGTTGTTAATGAGCTTGCTAGGCTTAGCAGGAACTTGCGCCTGGGCATCCTCGGCTCGGGAGGACACGGTCGACCGCATGCAGAAATCCGTGGAGGTTCTGCAATCGATCATGTCAACGCCCGATAAAGGCATTCCAGAAGAAGTGTTGAGCGGCGCCAAGTGCATCATCGTAGTGCCGGACTTGATCAAAGGTGGCTTCATCATTGGTGGCAAGCATGGCCGCGGCGTAGCCTCCTGCCGCACGCCTGAAGGCTGGAGCGCTCCCGCATTCGTCTCAGTCGGTGGTGGGAGCTGGGGATTGCAGATCGGCGTCGAAGGCGTGGATCTGGTCATGCTGGTAATGAACGATCGTGGTTTACAGCATCTGCTTTCCAGCAAATTCGAAATGACGGGTGAAGGCTCGGTGGCTGCGGGTCCAGTAGGCCGTCACACTTCAGCTGGAACTGACATATTGCTGAATACTGAAGTGCTCACCTACTCGCGCTCGAAAGGCGTGTTCGCCGGTCTGACATTGGAAGGTGCGGTTATCGAGCAGGACAATGACTCGACTCGCGCCATTTATGGTCACCACATGATGTTCCGCACCATTCTTTCGGGTCATGCAACAACTCCCGAAAGTGCGGAGGCGTTTGTGAAGGCCGTATCCGAAGCCGGGCACCAGGCTCACGTGGCCGAAGCACGAGAAGACAGACAGTAGTCGCATCGGAAGCTGCCAGCCAGACGGATTTGGGGCTGACCGGAACCGCCCACCGGTTTCGGTCAGCACCACAGTCTGGGGATGACGGGATCCCGTTGCGTTTTATCGTCCGAAGGGCGGACCGACATGCAGGCTCTTCTACAGAAGTGTCTTTGGGCGCAAGTAGCCTGCCTTGGTCTCTGGCCGATCCTCGTATTGGCTCAGTCCTCCGATCTTGCACAGAATCTGGAGGCCTGCAGGGCTGGCCGCGAAACCTGCGAGCGCTCCAAATTGACCCAGTCGGAATCGGCCAACGTGGCTCTGGCGGACCATGCCCGCAACGTTGCGAATTGCAGGAATGGCTACGCCTCGTGCGACCGTTCAAAACTCAGCCGGCCGGAATCGATTGCGCTGGCCGTCGCCGATCATCAAAGCAATGTCTCTGCCTGTGAAGGCGGAATGCAATCCTGTGACCGGTCCAAACTGACTCCATCCGAAGCGCGCGATTCGTCCCTCGCGGAACGGCAGCGCAATATCGCGGACTGCAAGCAGGGGGTGGGCGCGTGCGATCACTCCAAACTGAGTCCGTCAGAGGTGACGCAGGTGAACACAGCCAGGCGCCAGCTCAACGCGTCCGACTGCAAAAACGGTGGCGGATTGTGCGATCATTCCAACCTTAGTCCTTCGGAAACAAAAGAAGTGGCAACCGCGGAACACCAGCGCAACCTGCAGAATTGCGCGAGCGGCTGGGACGACTGCGACCGCTCCCAACTCACTCCTTCGGAAGCGGAGCGAACCGCCTCCGCGGAACACCAGCGCAACCTCTCGGCCTGCAAGGAGGGCCAGGAGACTTGCAACTACTCCATGCTGACTTCCGTCGAAGCCAAAGGGCTGGCCGATACTGAGCACAAACGTAATTACGCGGCTTGCCTAAAAGGTTACGGCTATTGCGACGCCTCTCGACTGACGGCGGAGGAGACTCGCTCCGTTCAGACCAAGGGGCATTGACTCTCGGCGACGATTACAATAAGTTTCCCGGTGCATGAGCCTATGATTCAGCGACTCTGTCCAGAGTGCAGCAGCGAATTAGTCCGAGCCCGGCTTCCCGACTACCAGTATGCGCCTGGCTCCCTTGCAGTTACACCCGCTGGCTGGCGTTGCAGCGTCTGTGGACGCGGGTTTACCACCGACCAGATCCGCGCCAAGAAGCACCCGAAGTCCGCTCCCATCGAGCACGCATAGAGATCGTCCGATCACGTCCCTATTCTGAAAGCCTCTAAAACTCCCCAGGCAACCCTTGGATGGGCCGTTGCAACTAATTTACTAGTTGACAGTCGGGCACCTGCTACGTCTAATGGTATGGGTGCCTATCTCAGTTAAGGAGGATGGTTCTTGCCCCCCAGAAAGTCCGCGACTTTGACCGAAGCTGAACTGCGGCTCATGGAAGTGCTTTGGGACAAGGGCCCTGCCACCGTCCAGCACGTCTTGGAGGACCTTCCCGAGAAGACCCCGCTGGCCTACAACTCCGTGCTCACGACCATCCGGATCCTCGAAAAGAAGGGCTACGTAAAGCACATAAAAGATGGCCGCGCCCATGTGTACACCCCGCTGGTGGCTCGCAAAGAGGCTACCCGCTCCGAGATCCGGCGCCTGGTGAGCCGCTTCTTCGGCAACTCTCACGAGTTGCTCGTGCTTAACATTCTCGAAGATCAGAACGTGGACGCCGCCGAACTGAATCGCCTTCGAAAAATGCTGGAAGGGAGCAAGTGACCAAATGGCAATAGCGCCCCACTGGCACGCACTGGCTCAGATGTTCGCCGAGAGAATGCTGAACAGCATGACGGAAGGCATCGCCATTGCCCTGTTTGGCTGGATTCTGTTGCGCGCCCTCGGACGGCAGAACTCCAGCACCCGCTTTGCAGTATGGTTTTCGGCCCTGGTAACGATAGCGGCGTGGCCTTTCTTCGAAAGCATGACCTTCACCGCCTCGCCGATTGGGGTCGCGCGCTCAGCAATCCACCTGCCGGTTTCGTGGGCCTTCGACCTCTTTCTGTTGTGGGTGATGATTTCCGCCGCGGGCCTGGCGAGAATCGCCTTTGGCTTTCGGCAATTGCACAAACTGCGCCGGAGTTGTGCGACGATCGAACCTGGCAGTCTTCCTCCGGTTCTGCGCGCCACTGTGAAGCGGTTCGGCTCTGGCAGACAGTTCGAGATCTGCACGTCCGGCCGCGTGCGCGTACCCACAGCGATCGGCTTTTTCAAACCGGCAATCGTGATTCCTACCTGGGCGCTGCAGGAACTCTCTCCCGTTGAACTAAACGCCGTTGTGTTGCATGAGCTGGCGCATCTGCGCCGCTGGGACGACTGGACCAACCTGGCGCAGAAGATCCTGCGCGCGCTTCTGTTTTTTCATCCCGCGGTTTGGTGGATCGGCCGCAGCCTGTCTCTGGAGCGGGAAATGGCCTGCGACGACTTCGTGCTGGCCTCCAACCCGAACCCGCGCGCCTATGCTCAATGCCTGGTCTCGGTCGCCGAGAAGAGCTTCTTACACCGCAGCTTGTCGTTGGCGCAAGCCGCCGTGGGACGAATGCGGCAGACAGCGCAACGCGTCGCGCGAATCCTCGAAGGGGACCGCCCCGGACCCACCAGAGTGTGGAAACCAGCTCTTGTTTTGATCGCGGTGTTTTCAGCCGTCTGCGTGATTTCTCTGCCCCGCGCGCCCAAACTCGTCGCATTCGAGGAAGAACTCCCCAGCTTTTCCGCGACCGCTTCTAAAGCGACACCAGTCCTGCCCGTCGAATCTGCCGGTGTCGGAGCAAGGGTAAGGATGATTCCGGCGGCACTTCACACCCGCGTTTCGAGCGCCGCCCTTGGAATAAACGATGTCCCAAGAAAAGATGTTCTCGCGCAAGTTGTAAGACCGCCGCGCCGGAGCAACACGAATGACTCCGCGCCGCCGGCCGCTGCGGTATCAGCGAAGTTAGTTCAGCCTCAACCAGATCCTCCACGGCTCGTGCGCACGAGCTTCGACGACTCCGGCAACAGCGTCACTGAACTGAATTCGGTATTCCTCGTGATGCACACCGAGCAAGTTGACGATTCCGGCAGGATGGTGTGGAGCATCTCCGTATGGCGCTTGACCGTGTTTCATCCCGTCGATCGCCTCCAGAAGGGAATCACCCCGAAATCCACTTAACCAGGATGTCTAAGGCACGGGCATGCGTATGCATTTAGAAACTAAATAATTAGTTGTTTAACTTTCACGATTCAACAAGGAGAAACCACCAATGAAAACCTGGGTCAGCAAGAATCTTCTAACCCGCCTGATTGCGCCCGTAATCGCAATCGCTCTGGCGATGTCGATCGCCACTTACGAATTCAACAAGCCGGCGTTCGCCAGGGGACCAGTTCCGTCTCCCACAGCGACGCCGCTCGACGATAGCAGTGTCGGCGCGTTGCTCTCGCTCGACCAGGCCATGGAAACCCTGGCCGCGCGCGTCACTCCCGCCGTGGTAAACGTTGCAGTCACGTCGCATTCCAAGTCCGAGATGGCGGACGGCCAAATGCCGCAACTGCCCGAAGGCGTTCCCCCGATGTTTGCACCATTCTTCAATCACCCCATGAAGCCGCAATCGCAGATTGAGCACGGCATCGGCAGCGG
>PMXH01000161.1:14043-15112 GCA_003165855.1 Acidobacteriaceae bacterium
GGCAACTCCGGCGGACCGCTGGTAAACGCTCGCGGCGAGGTGATCGGCATTAACACCTTCCTCGTCTCGTCCTCCGACAGTTTCGCGGGGATGGGCTTTGCTATTCCTACTCAGATCGTGCGGCCCACCGTGGAAGCTCTGATCCGCGACGGCAAAGTTACCCACGGCTACATGGGAATCGGCATCAGCGACGTGACCCCGGAGAATGCGAAGTTCTTCCACGTCGAAAACAATGAAGGCGCGGTCGTAAGCCAGGTGGAAGACAGCTCTCCCGCCGCCAAGGCAGGCCTGAAGGTCGGCGACGTCATCACCGAACTCGACGGCCAGAAAATCAGCGACGCCAGCCAGCTTCAGATTGAAGTAGGACAGAAGCAACCCGGTTCCACCATCAAGCTGCAAGTCCTGCGCGATGGCAAGAACGTAACCGTTCCGGTAACGCTCGAGGCCATGGGCAGCCGCGATCATGAAGGTAAAGAAGTCTCCAGCAACGGCAAGCCACGCTGGGGCCTCGGCGTCACGGACATGACTCCCGACTTGCGTCAGCAGCTCCAGGCGGCAGGCGATCTACACGGCGCGGTGGTCGAGCAAGTGCAACCCGGCAGCCCCGCCGACAACGCCGGCCTGCAACGCGGAGACGTGATCGTGGAAGTAAATCGTCACCCGGTGCAGAACGCGGATGACGTTCAGAAAGCCTTGTCCGCGGTGCCCAAGGGACAAGACGCGCTGGTGCTCGTCTGGTCCAACGGCGGCAGCACCTTCCGCGTGTTGCATGCAGCTCCTGCAAGCGGAGACGCGCCGGGGATGTAGGCGAATCTTCATGACCGGTCCCGTGCTCCGAAGCCGTCGTGCAAAGTCACGCACGACTTCGGGGCATGGGGTCATTCTGGAGGCGTCAACGCTGCCGCATCAAGATTCTAGGCGCCGTCGCTCCTCCCGGGGTGTGCGCTTCAAATACGGATGGCAGCTAGTCGTGGAGAACGATGTTGAGAAGTGAACTGTGAACCTGTAATTCGTCGCCGCCGTGATAATCAATGAACCCCAATTTCCTAAACCTGTTCATGAAAAAGCT
>PMXH01000366.1 GCA_003165855.1 Acidobacteriaceae bacterium
CCAGCCTACCCGCTCGACGTGAACGGCATCATCCGCTCCTCGTCCGGCGGTTTCATGTTTCCCGATGGCACGGTGCAAACAACAAAGGCGTCCGGCGGCGGGGGCAGCGGCACCGTGACCAGCGTGGGCAGCGGACCCGGTTTGATTGGCGGGCCAATCACCACCAGCGGCACGCTGACGATCGACACATCCGTAGTGCCATTACTCTCTGGGAGCAACACTTTCGGCGGAGCGATCACGGCTCCTTCGTTCGCTGGCAACGGCGCAGGGCTTACCAACGTCAACGCCGCAGCGCTCGGTGGATTCTCACCCAGCACCTTCGCCACTGTCGGCGCGAACACTTACACCGGCAATCAGACGATCACCGGCAGCCTGTTCACGAGCGGCAACGTCGGCGTCGGCACGACTACACCGCAGGCGACGCTGGATGTCAACGGCAACATCAATCTCCCCAACACCTCGTCCAGCACCATCGGTGTGCTCAGCATCGGCGGTGCGCCGTTTCTGAACAATTATGGCCCAGGCGGACCGTCAGGCCCATCCAACACGTTCGTCGGAGGTTGGGCAGGAAACATAAACATGACCGGCGGGGGCAACTCCGCCTTTGGAAACTCTGCGTTCACCCTGAACACCAGCGGCAGTCTCAACACAGCACTCGGCGTCGAAGCGCTGTCTGGCGGTACTACCGGCACAGGAAACACCGGCGTCGGCGCGATCACACTATTCGCAAACCAGACGGGATCTAACAACACCGCTCTCGGGTTCGGAGCCGGCGATGTTTCCGCCACCGCGCTGAACAACACCACTGCCATCGGCGCCTATGCTGACGCCACGCAAAGCAACTCACTGGTACTGGGCGCCATTAATGGCACGAATGGCTGCGCCCCTCCGAACTGCAACAACACGAACGTCGGTATCGGCACGACCGCGCCGCATGCCACCCTGGATGTCGAAGCTCCCAGCGGATCCACGCCCGCAGTTAATTTCTTCGGCACTTCGTCCACTCCGGGAACCTTCGCCGTGAACGGCAATACCACCCTAACCAACCTGACCGTGACCGGAACCTGTACTGGTTGTGGCAGCGGCGGGGGCAGCGGCACCGTGNNCAGGCGACGCTGGATGTCAACGGGGCGATCAACGCAGCAACGAGCTTCAATCTCAGCGGTCAACCTTTTGTGTGGGGCAACTATTCAACCTTGGAAGCAAACACTGCCGTAGGGTTCAACACGCTCCCAATCAATGCGACGGGAAATATCAACACGGCGGTCGGCTATGGCGCATTGAGTTCAAATACTACCGGTGCTGACAACACCGCTGTCGGGGACTACGCGCTCCAACAGAATACCGCCGGCTCTCAAAACACCGCCGTCGGAGAAGGCGCGCTCAACGGAAACACGGGCAACTTCAATACTGGACTCGGATTTCATGTTGCCGCCGGCGGGGGTAACTTTAATAACGCCACGGCCATCGGCTCCAACGCCGAGGTGGATGAATCCAACGCGCTGGTGCTAGGCAGTATCCTCAACACGAATGATTGCGTCGCAGCCAACAACTGCGCCAGCGTCAACGTCGGCATTGGCACAACCACGCCGCAATTCACGCTGGATGTCCATGGCAACGCCAACATCACAGGCACCCTGACTGTGGGCAGCTGCAACGGCTGTGGCGGCGGAGGTGGTGGCGGCAGCGGCACAGTGACCCAGGTGAACGCCGGAGCCGGCTTGCTCGCTAGCCCGAGTCCGATCACCACCAGCGGCACGCTGTCGATCAATACGGCGGTGGTGCCACAACTGAATGTGGCCAACACCTTCGCCGCGAGCCAGTCCATCACAGGAAACCTTACCGCGACCGGCACAGTATCGGGCGCGATCCTATCGGGCACGACGATCACCGGCACGACGATCACCGGCACGACCGTATCCGCCTCGAAGTTATTTGCTACGGGCGGCCTCTATCTCAACGGAAACACCACCAACCCCTTCGCGTATGCTTCGGGATCGGGTGTGGGCGACAATGCGTTCCTCGGATTTGCCGGGGAGTCGGTGAACGCAGCGGCTCCAGGCGACGAAAACACGGGCGTCGGCTACCAGGCACTCAACGTCAACGGAACCGGCTCTACGGGCGGATTCCAGTCGTTTGGCAATTCCGCGATGGGAGCACACGCCCTGTTCAACAACACAACAGGCAACGACAACACCGCCAGCGGCACCAACACGCTCTATAACAACACCGCGGGCAATTACAACGCGGCCAACGGGGACGGAGCTTTGTTCGCCAATACCGCGGGCAACAACAACACTGCCAGCGGGCATAGCTCGCTCTACAACACTACGGGCAGCTTTAACACCGCCAGCGGCTCGAACGCTCTCCAGTACAACGCCGGAGGCAGCTACAACACGGCGTTGGGGGCCTTTTCTGGTCCTGATACGGCGTCCACCGGACTTACAAACTCCACGGCCATCGGAGCCTACACCGTCGTTAGCCAGAGCAACTCTCTGGTGCTTGGCAGTATCGGCGGCGTGAACGGCTGTACCTCACCTTGCCTCAGTACGAGCGTCGGCATCGGCACGGCCATGCCGCAGGCCACGCTGGACGTCGAAGGGCTAGCGGCAACACCGCCGACCGTGAACTTCGGCAGCCCGTCCATCCCGGCAACTTTCACCGTGAACGGAAATACCACCCTGGCCAACCTCACCGTCACGGGCACCTGCACTGGCTGCGGCAGCGGTGGAGGCGGTGGCGGGATCACCAACGTGATCGCCGGAACCGATCTAACCGGCGGCGGCACTGGTCCCACGGTCACGCTGAATCTGAATACCAGCGCAACCGACCTTCGCTACTCGCAACTTGGCGCGGCGAACACCTATAGCGGAACGCAGACAATCAACTCGAGCACGGGGAACGGAGTTTCCGCCACGAGTTCGAACTCCTCCAGTTCGGGACTCTCCGGCAGCAACATCTCCACATCTGGATTGGCGAATGGCGTCGCCGGATCGACCAATAGCGCGCTTGGTTCGGGCGTAGTCGGAGTCAACCAATCCACGGCAATCTTAGGCGGTGGCTACGGTGTGTACGGACTCGCCAGCACCCCGGCTAATGTAGGCGTCGGCGGAGTCAACAACACCACGGCCGCAGGTAGTGCGTACGGCGTGTTTGGACAAAGTCTCGGCTCGACTGGTGCGGGCGTTTTCGGAACTGGCATCGGCTCAGGAGTAACGGGATCCACATCGAGCCCCACGGGCACAGGAGTGGTCGCTACGAACTTCGCAACCTCAGGGAACGCCTACGGAGTCTATGCGCAGAGCAGTTCGAGCCCGAGCGGTACGGGCGTTTATGGCACGGGCAGCGCCGCGGGTATCTATGGGGTAGCCGCCAGTTCCACCGGCACCGGGGTCGTCGGGGTGAGCAATGCTGGGTGGGCCGGATTTTTCCAGGGCAGCGTCAACATCACCAATAACCTCTCCGTCGTCAACAACGCCCAGGTTCTCGGCAACCTATCCGTCACTGGCAACACGACCCTCACCGGTAATGCGGCCGTTACCGGCAACGCCACCGTCGCCGGCACGCTCGCTGTCGGCGGCGACACACCCATGAGCCACAGCCCCCGAATGACTTTCTCGGGTACAGTGGCGAGTTTCACCACCAGTCCTCAGGCAGCCGGCTTTTTCATACCCGATCAACCGATCGTCATCACCCGCCTCACCGCGGCTGTTGGTGCCGGGCAGACTCCTGACCCCATATGTCAATCTGATCAGAATATGACCATTTTTGTAACTGGGAACCAAGTCGCTAGGCTCGCAATTCCTAACCCTGGTTTCGTGGATTCGGGCAGCCTCAACATATCCGTTCCCGCGGGAGCTCTCATATATGTCTATGGAAATTCGGCATCGTCCGATCTCCCTGGGTGCCAATCGGGGTCGAACATCACGGCAACGGTGGAGTATGCGATGCAGTAGGCAAAGTGCCCCCGGCGCATATTTCGTGATTGTCGTCTCCTTAAACTGAAGTATGAACTGATGGATGACGCAGAGCACAGAAATTTGTGGGCCGCACTAAGTTTGGAATCTCACGGATCTAGTCCGTTTTCAACCAATGGTCCAATCAACCTTCCAGCCGTCAGGAAAATCTTTGAAGCACGATTTGGAGAAAAGCGAATTCGAGGCGGCAACGAATTTACGTCGGTTCAAAGTACCCTGAACAATATCGACGTAGCGATTGACAATCTGAAGCAAGGCGGCCACGAGGATCTTGGTAGTGCATTGAGCAGAATGACGGAGGCTATAGCTAAAAGCGGCTTGGCCGAGCCTAGAAAAAAGGAACTTCTCGAAGAGCAGGAAGTTGAGCCGCCGGGCCGCCAATTCAGCCCAGCGAACCGGTGAGGAAGAAACCGCGGCGGAATATCTGGGGCACGCCGCCGTGCGCGAAGCTCTGGTGGGCAAAATGGACTGGGCGAAACAGGAGGCCAAGGACGCAATCATGCGAGCCAATAGCAGGCAAGGAAATGGATTCTCGGCGATTGCGCTGGCGCTGGCTGGCGATTCCACGCAAGCCGCACGGCTCTCCGACGATCTCCGCAAAAACTTCCCCGCAGATACGATTGTGCAGTATGACTACCTGCCAATGATTCGGGCCGCCACGGCGCTTCGGAGCGGCAATGCAGCACAAGCCGTCGAAGCGTTAGCGGAGGCCCAGCCCTACGAATTGGGGCATACGAACACTTCCATCACCTTCGCTCTCTATCCTGTTTACTTGCGGGGCCTAGCTTATCTGGCGGAGAAGCAGGGCGTTCCAGCGGCGCGTGAGTTTCAGAAGATTCTGGATCATTCGGGCATAGTTGGAAACGAACCGATTGGCGCGCTGGCTCGCCTCGGACTCGGCCGTGCCTATGCCCTGTCCGCCGACATCGCGAAATCCAAGACTGCGTACCGGGACTTTTTCACCCTATGGAGAGACGCCGATCCCGACATCCCCATCCTGAAGGAAGCCAAAGCGGAGTATGCGAAGCTGCAATGACTGGGAAGATTCCGGCCTTGTCGCTTACAGTTTGCCGATAGTTTACGTAACCAGGCGATTACGTCCGTCGAAAACCGCGACGGATGGGGCACCCTCTTGGTATTGTCGACAAAATCAGAAACCCGGGTTCACCGCCGAAGGATTGCCACCCGCCGCTAGTCGTGTTTCACGGTCGCTCTGCTCACTCGTAAACGGCGTTGCCGTTATTCACCATTGTGCTGCTGGGGTTGTCTACCTCCAGCAGCTGAATACCTTTAGCGACTGAAGTGCCCGGAGCCGAGTTCATCACGAAATCAAAGTCCCCGGTCGTGCCGTTGGAGAGCGCCAAACTCATGGAACCGCTTCCGTCGGAGTTGACTGAATAAGTGCCGGTTCCTGTGACCGTCGCACTCCCCGATCCGCCCGTCCGAACCACAAGGACACACGTCACTTTGCTCTTGCCATCGAATACGATTGTCCCAAGGGCTCCCTCCCCAGCTCCCGATGTCCCCAGGTTCATCAAGACGCTGTAAGTTCCCTTCAGCTTTACCGCAGTCGCGGGTGCAGAGAGATTTATGGAGGTCGCCGTCCAGGCCCACACTTGAAGCCCACGCGCACTTTCATTCCTTGTGCCGCCAGTTCACGGTAGAACTTCTCTGCTCCCTCAGGGTGCTCCAGTCGCCGCTCTTGCNNATGGAATCAATTTCACTCATTGACCGGATTCGCGCCCAACAGTGTTCCCCATTCTCTGTCCTATTCATGCTGCGCCCACACCTAATGACAGATCAGGCCAGTCCTTTACAATGGTGTCGCTGTAAATCCTGAGGGGGAACAATGGGAAACCTAACAATGCGCTTCAGCAGCTTCGCGCTGA
>PMXH01000101.1 GCA_003165855.1 Acidobacteriaceae bacterium
GAAGCTGCCACTTAGCTGAGGTGGGAAAAAACTCGATGGGCAGCGATACTCGCAGTCAACAGTACATTCCGAGCTCGGACTTTTTCAACAGCCACGAGTAATGTCACTCAGCGCGTTAACTCGACGCACGAGTCTGCGGTCGTCTACCGGGAGAATTTCAGGAACGCGGCCGTAGTCAATTCGCAGGCCGAGTGCTTGAATTACCTCACCCTCGGCCAGCGTTGCGCTGTTGGCGCGGGCGACGCTCGCTTCGTAGATCAGATGGGCAGCGGAGTCAGTTACGTCTCGGTTGTTGTTTGGCCAGAACCCGACTCCGATCTCGTCGGCCAAGACTCCAAGCAATGACTGCTCCAGGGGACCGGGTTGTCGAAGGTCAGTGGACGAATGCGGGCAGCCGATCTCAATCACGAATCGAGCGCAAAAAGAGGCGGAGACATCACGGCCTATCTCTGCGAGGTGTGGCCATAGTGAGTTCCCACCTTCCGGCCAAATCTGCGACACCAGCAACCGATAGCGTTGCGTCGAAACGCCCGCAAGAAGTTGGGGGACATCTTGCGCGGGCTCAAGGAATTGGCCAACTGTCTCGTCCGGAGGATCGTATGTTGTGAACAGACGGTATTCGTCTGCAGGACTGGTTTCCGCCATGAAACTTCGGACGGCGCGGTCTATACGAAACGAGATTTCTTTAGTTGTGAAATCCGTCAGCTGTAAGGGGCGGCACTTTACTTGATGCGACTTTACTTGAATGCGGCGCCGACTCATGCCGCGCAGTTCAATATCGTCAAAGCAGTCGTCTGGCGTAACTCTTTTTTCAGCGGAAAGAGTTCTTGCGCTGGCGCCGGGAACAGCAGCGTGGCAAGAAGATAGGCAGTGACCGCATCTTGATGGAGGTACCCGCGATAAGCGCCAGAAAGTGCCATCTTTTGCTCATGATAGTCGAGCGCGGGATCTTTGGAAATGAAGAGGCTGCGGAGCGCAGGTTCGCAGAACACCGGTCGGAAACTCAGCAGCCTCGGCTGCGTCCCAAAGCTAATTAGATTGTCGGCGAACCGGTCGTATGCTCTCTGGCAGTGCCGAACCTGGGGCTGCTTGTTCCCCCTTCAGGCGTTCGACTGAGATTTCCTCCCAGCCAAAGTGCTTGTAGATTTCGACGCTGACACCAAAGGCTAGCCAACGAGTCTCTGATCTGATCTGATCTGATCACACGGAGCCAAAGATGTCAGCGTATAAAGGCAATCGCATCATCAGTACAGTTCGACAGATGTCCGAATGAACCACCGGGAGACGATCCGCACTGGGTGCTGATGGAGTGGGCGGCACGCGAGAAAGTCACCATTTGTCGCTTTCATAGACAAGATGTGCGAGTGCGTTTCCGAGAACCTTTGAAAAGAGGGTTGGTTAGCGTCGAGGAAAACGAGAGAGGGTGGACCACAGTCATACCTGATCCCTATGATGAGGTGCTGTGGCGCGAATCGACCAACCGTTGAGCGGTCTTCTCAATGCCTAACGAACCAGAAAGCCCGGAATATCGCTACAAGACGCCAGTCGATCAATGCGATGTTCTTGATCGAAAGAAGCTAGAAGAGTATCGGGGTCAAACGCTACGAATGGCTCTCGTGGTACGAATTGCGGAAAGGCGACCCGAACACAATCCAGCAACAGCTTTTCTCCATGATGTTCTTGGACTTGGCTTACCGGATTCTCGCGGCAGCACGAGAGAGCACAGATCAGGGGTCAGCGTTCGCGGCCCAAAGCGGATTGCTGGCACACTTCTTGGATCAGGGCTACGTCGCAACACAGGTTCTCGCAATTCGCAGGCTGCTCGACGGTCGCAAGGACGTGTTTTCTCTGCGGCGTTTGCTCGATGATATGACCGAACACCGAGAACTGGTCACACGTGAAAACGACGTGTGTCACGACGGGCTTCCATTTGATTCGGAAGCATGGCAATCAAAGGGCCAGGGAGTGGAGGTACAAATCTGGGGAATTCAAGCACCCGGTTTGCACAAGTTCCTAGGATCGCGGGTGCGCCATGAAATGTTCGACCGACTATCAGGAGTTTCATCGACAGCGCGCCAACGTGGGGACCTGATTAAGGAAGATGTCTTTGACAAGTTGAAGAAGTTGCTGTTCAACAGCACGGCTGAGAGGATCGTGGTTTTGAGTCACAAGTTCTTCGCCCATGCTGCGACCGGAGACTCTCGCGGTTCGCTCGCCTTTTCCGGGATAAAGCTATCCGACGTGGACGAAGTTCAACGTGCTTTCGTTCGAGTCGAGCGGGTGATCACTGATCTGCTGCTCTTCATTGCAATTGGCCGACAGGTTCTACCAATGCGTCCACTCGGAATGTTCCAAGGCCTGGAACAGCCTTATGCATCCACTGATTCCGTCAAGAACATGGACAAGATTTGGGATCAACTGGAGGAAGAGCGGAACCAATGGGCTAAGGGAATTGAACTGGAAATCCTGTGAACACAGACGTGACGCCGTGCAGACCAGTCTTTCAAGGTCTGAGGCGGNNGTCATTCGCTGACTGCCGAAGTAAGAACGAACGAGGTTTCTATTTGGACACACTATTGGCACACAACTGGCGAGTGGCTTATCTTGTTTACGAGTAGTTCTGAACCCTGCCGGCTGATGGGCCGTCAGTCAGAAAGGTTCTAGAATGGGCGGCTTTCGGTGCGATATTTGACTCACGTAACGCACTGACTTGTCCGGCCTGGGTGACAATCAAAAATTTAACTCATCCATTAAAAGCACGAAGCTCAACTGAACTGCATTTCGCCTTCGCTCCGAACTCGATGGTGAACTGATTTGCGAGGCTTATGCGATCCCCTCCCTCCTCGCTCCTTCTCCCCCTTCTGTTCCCGCATCCTTGTTCGCCTTCGCCTCTTCTCGTCTCTGCCTCCGACGCTCAGGTGCCCGCGACCCCAGCTCCTGCTCCTTGCCGCACACTGCCAGGTGCATTTGCCGAGAGTCTCTGATAAGGTCTCGAAAAACCCTCAAAGTCGTGTCCCGCCGTCGTTTTCCACCGCTCTCCATACAAAGGCCCACAACACAAATCAGGTCGGCCTCGACATCCCTGATTTTGCTCCGACCAGCGTCCGTAGACTGCCAGAGAAATCTCCTTTTGTCGCCTTCTTTTGGCGTCCGCGAGACCAGCCCAGCTTTCATCAGGGCCTTCAGTGCCTTGCTGACGCGTCCGGTGTCCCGGTCCAACGTGGTCGCGATATCGGCTTCGGTGCAATGTTTACCCTCTGGCAGCACGGATAATGTGCGGTACTGGCTTATAGTCAATTTTGTGTCGCGCATCACTTCCGAATATTTCTCAGAGAACATGGACGATCTGTACGACATGGTGAAAGACAACTCTGCTTTGCGGAAGCAGAAGGCCGCGGAATACGGCG
>PMXH01000460.1 GCA_003165855.1 Acidobacteriaceae bacterium
ATCCCGAGCGCCGCGAGGGACCTTGGTTTCCTCGCCCTACATCTAAAAAAGGAGCGTCCTCAGGCGCAGCCCACCGGCTGCGCCTTTTTCGTTATGCCGAACAAAATCAACAATTCGGAGCACCACCCGCCCGCCACCCAGGAAACCATCACCCTCCACGCCGCCGCCGAACCCACCCGCAAGCGTCGCGGAGAAGCCGCCGAAGCCGCCTTCCTCGCCCGCGCCACGCATCTCGGCTTCAGCGTTTGCATCCCGTGGGGCGACAGCGACCGCTACGACTCCGTCGTTGAACTCAACCACGGACTCCTCCGCGTCCAGGTCAAATCCGCCACCCTCTACGCCGAGACTCGCTACCGCGTCAAAACCACCGGAGCCAGCGGCAAGGTCTATACCAGCAAAGAAATCGACTTCTTCGTCGCCTACATCGTCCCCGAAAATATCTGGTACATCATCCCCATCCAGGCCGTCGGCCGTCGCAAAGGCATCCGCTTCTATCCCCATACCCGCCGCCAGTCCCGCGCCCTGTTCGAAAAATACCGCGAAGCCTGGNNCCGCTGCCGCAGCAAGAACCTGGAAGTCCGCTGCGCCCTCTGCCCCCAGCGCGGCTAGTCCAGGCCGCGCCCATGCCTTCCGGGGCCCCCTTGCCCAACTGTGATTTATAAGTTACAATGAGACCGTGATCGAGCTCCGCCGCTACCTGAACCAAACCGGCAGAGATGTGCTCGCGAATGGCTGGCTGGGCTCAAGGACNNAACTTCGGAGACTGCAAGTCGCTGCGCGGCGGACTATTCAAACTCCGCATCGACTCGGGACCGGGCTATCGGGTTTATTACGCCCTGGCCGGTAGAACCTGCATCTTGTTGCTTTGTGGCGGAGATAAGCGCAAGCAGTCCTCTGATATTAAGCGCGCCGCGGAATACCTCAAAGATTACTTGGAAAGGACACGCACTTCATGAAACGTAAGCCCAGCATTTCCCACGATGAGGCCACAGTTCGCGAACTGCGCAACAATCCCGAGTTTGCGGCCGAGTACCTCAGAGCCGCCTTGGAAGAGGCCGACGAACCCAGCGTGCTCCTGATCGCCCTGCGCCGCATCGCCGAAGCCAGAGGCGGTCTTGCCAAAGTAGCCAAAGCCGCCGGCATTGAGCGCGAGAGCCTGTATCGCGCCTTGTCGGTCCGCGGAAACCCTCGCCTCTCCACTCTCGTCGCCGTGACCAGGGCGGTAGGTTTGAAGCTCACGGTCGAAGCCGCACGGTGACTGAGGCGTCCGGTGGAGAAATTAGGGAAGAGCACGACTAGTCGCGCCGTCAGAAGCAGGATTCGTATCAGTGCGCGGCTTCAGGGGGCTGGCCCACCTATTCCGCAGGTTTTCCTTAGCGGTTCCCATGCAGAGGCTGCCCCACTCGTCGCGGTTTTCGACGAGTGGGCACCACGGCCCGACCCAGCCTCACGCCACCGACACTTCCCCATGCCCCTTGCGCGTGGGTCTCACGGTGATCTCCACATCCTGTCCAAGCGCAGTGAGAAACTCCATCAGGCGCTCCACCGAAAAGGTGCCCGAGCGGTTGCGCATGAGCGCCGAGACATGCGGCTGCTTGATGCCCAGGATCTTTCCCGCCTCGGCCTGCTTGAGACCCCTCGCCTTAATGAGCCGGTAAATCTGCAGCGTGAGCCGCGATTTCAAAAGCTCCCGCTCAGGATGAGGAAGGCCGAGATCGGAAAAAACGTTTCCGCTACCTTTTTCGGTGCGGATTCTCTTGGACTGCATGCGCTTGTCTGTTCTCATTGGGATGTCAATTCTGCCTTTCTCGATGCAGTCGCTCCGCTTCCGCCAAACGCTGCCGGATCAGTTCAATGTCCCTCGTTGGGGTAGAAATACCGCTTTTGGATTTCTTCTGAAACGCGTGCAGCACGTAAATCGCTTCCTCAAAACGCACCGTGTAGACCGTCCGCCAGGTATCGCCGCGGTGATGCGCAATAATCTCCACGATGGAGCCTCCGCCAAACCCACGCATGGGCTTCGTCGCAGGGTCGGCTTCACCCTCCTGCGCAGCGTACAGAGCTCGTCCGATGTCGCGGCGGACCTCGCGCGGAAATTCGCGCAAGTCTCTTCGACTCGAGCCCACCCACACCACCGGGCGCTCCGCTACCATCATAATACATGTATACGTCTATATGTATACTCCGTCAAGCATTCGTTGAGCTACGCCAATAAGAGTGCCCGTCCCATAAGCAGCGCCGGGTGCCCCATCCTTCGCGCACTTTGCGAAGGGTGGGATTCCACAAACGCCGACGCCACGAGGGTCGCAGTTGCCCGACCGCAGGAGTGGTCTGCACCAGAATGGTGTATACTGGTGCTACCTTGGCACTGACGAAACGATCCCGCGCAAAATCAGTCCGCGTTAAGCATGTCCGGCGAAGCGTAACCTTGCCGCCCAAGATTGCCAAGCAAGTCGAAACCTTGGCCAGGGAACGCGATCTCAGCGACAACCGGGTTCTGGTGGAACTCATCGAGCAGGGAATCGAAGCCCGCAAGCAGAAGGAAAAAGCATTCTTCCAGTTAGCCGAACGCTTCCGCTCCGCCGACGATCCGGAGCAGGTCAAGCAGTTGGGCAACCAGCTAGGGCGCTTCGTCTTCGGCGAGTGATCCAGCAGATCGCGCCTCAGGCTATACGTGGCCGGTTCCCGAACTGGTCGGCCCCTTGTTACTTTAGTCCTCCCAAGAGCCCCGAAAGGGTGAATTGACCCGCCGGAAACCTTAGGATAGCCTGTAGCGTCTAAGGTTCAAGGAGAAGAGAAGAGTTTAGAATGGCCTCCGCCGCAGTTGTTCTGACGAGCATCGAAAGCGACCAGTGGGACGCAGAGGTGTACGCCGTCCTGTCTTTGGCCTCGCGTCTCGCTGGACTCGTGAAATCTCGGGCCCAGACCATCAAGCTCGCGTACCAGTTCTGGCGCTTGAACAATGCGCTGGCAAATCTGTTCAAGGAAGTCCGGGATCGCATGGACGGAAAGCACGAGTTGTCGGCCACATCCGTCCCACCAGAGCGTGTCGAAGGTGCCATTCGTGGACTGCGTCAAATTCATATCAAGATCGAAACCCTCTACGAGGCAGCTCGGCGAGTGAGACTCACGAATAATTCACTACTCGCGATGCCCCTGAGAAGTATTCATACCTATAGCGATGATGTCTTGGAACTAGCGGAACTCCTGGAAGCATTTCAACACTCCGAAGGCGTTCAGGCCGTATTTGACCGGTCCGCCCAGGAAAGGGCCAGAGGAGAGATATACGACCTAACTGAAGTTGAGTGAAGACATTTGGCGCTGCAGATCAAGATCACCGCTACACCTCTGAAGTATCTCAAGAGTCTGGACAAGCCAACGCGGCAGAGAATCATCGCCAAGCTTCAAGACATAGCCGAAAATCCCACCGACGCCCGCTTGTCCTATCCTCTGACCGCCAGCGATAAGCGCAGCTCCCGAATAGGCTCATACCGCGTTCTTTTCTCAATAAACGACAAGGTCTTAGAGGTAGCTGACATCGGCCCTCGTGGCCAGATATACCGGAAAGCATAAAGTGCCAAATTGAACCCATGGCCTCCCGCGGGCGCTTAGGCCGCACTCCTCGCGTTATACTGGCTTTACATATGTCTGGGGATTCACACAAGACCTTCTACCTCGAAACCTTCGGCTGCCAGAT